>CBDUEF010000219.1:0-5100 GCA_965366095.1 uncultured Cypionkella sp.
AAGGCCACCACCAAGGCCAGCCCCAACACCGGCAAGCCCACCCGAAACACCCCGCGATACATCGGTGTCAGCCACAGCCGCTGCATCCGGTATTGCCAGCGCGACGGCGCCGGATCGCGGCGCACGGTTTCGCGCCGCGCCGCCATAGGGGTGCTGCGATTCATCTGTTGCATGAGGCATCCTCCACCATCCAGGTGCAGAACTCGGGAAAGGAAATCCCCAGATGCGCCGCCTGCTCGGGTGCAAGCGAGGTGGCCGTCATCCCCGGCTGGGTGTTGGTTTCCAGCAAGATCAACCCCGCCAGCCCCCGCGCCTGATCCCAGCGAAAATCAGTCCGGCTTACCCCCCGGCAGCCCAAGGCCCGATGCGCGCGCAAGGCATAGTCAAGACAAGCCGCCTCAATCTCCGCCGGAATGTCGGCGGGCACCTGATGCCTGCTGCCACCGGGCTTGTATTTCGCATCGTAATCATACCAGCCATCGGTGATGATATCGGTCACGCACAAGGGCCGGTCGCCCATCACCGCCACGGTCAATTCCCGCCCCGGCGCATAGGCTTCCACCATCACCACCTCGGGCATATCCTTGGCCAAACGCGGCGCATTCGACCCCGGATGCACGATATACACCCCCACCGATGATCCCTCGTTGTAAGGCTTCACCACATAGGGCGGCGGCAGAACATGCGCCGCCTCAACCTCATTTCGCCGCGCCAGACGGCTTTGCATAAAAGGCAGACCGGCGGCAAGATAGGCCTCTTTGGTGCGGATCTTGTCCATCGCCAAAGCCGAGGCCAGAATGCCCGAATGCGTATAGGGCAGGCGCAACCATTCCAGAATCCCCTGCACCGCGCCATCTTCGCCGTAACGGCCATGCAGGGCGTTGAAACACACATCGGGCTGAATATCTTGCAGGCGCGCGTAAAGATCGTGGCCGCAATCGACCTCGATCACGCCATATCCCGCCTCTCGCAGTGCCGCCGCGCATGCTTGCCCGGATGACAGCGAAACCTCCCGCTCTGCGGAAGCCTCACCCATCAAAACCGCCACCTTGAGGGCTGCTCTGCTCGAACTGCCCGCCATTTACTGCCTCATCCGAACCTTTAGCGGCCCGTGATCTTGTTATTCACCGCGTCGTTTGCCGACCCGCATGATTTCCCACTCTAACGTGATACCGCTCTGTTGGAAAACCTTTTTTCTTACCTCTTCGCCTAAATCTTCCAGATCAGCGGCAGTTGCGCCACCGCTGTTGATCAGAAAGTTGGAATGCATCGGCGACATCTGCGCGCCGCCCAGCCTGGCCCCCCGCATTCCGGCGTCATCAATCACCTTCCAGGCCTTCAATTCATGGCTGTCATCGGCGCGCCCGGTGCTGGAATGGCCCACCGGATTGCGAAATGTCGAGCCTGCCGAGCGTTCTTTGGTGGGCTGGCTGGCATCGCGCTTGGCAATCTGCTCCACCATCCGCGCCTCCAGCGCCGCGGGCGCGCCCGCCTCTGCGCGAAAAGTCGCCGAGACCACCACCGCGCCCTCGGGCAAATCCGATTGCCGATAGCGCAGGTTCAACAGCGCGGCGGGCAAATCCTGCACCCGCCCATCGCGCAACACCACGCGCACCGAGATCAGATGATCCGCCACATAGGCCCCATAGCAGCCCGCATTCATCCGCACCGCGCCGCCGATACTGCCCGGAATGGTGCGCAAAAATGGCAAATCCAGCCCCGCCTCGGCCGCCCGCCGCGCCACATGCGCATCCAGCGCCGCCGCCCCGGCAACCACCCGCCCATCTCCACAAGAGATCGCATTAAACCCGCGCCCCAGCCGGATCACCACCGCCGCAATCCCACCATCGCGCACGATCAGATTGCTGCCAACCCCCATCGGAAACACCGAAATCGCCGGGTCCAACCCCGCCAGAAAATCGCAAAGATCCGCCTCATCCGCAGGCTGAAACAGCCACTGCGCAGGCCCGCCCACCCGCAGCCATGTCAGATCGTCGAGCGGCCGGTTGGCGGTAAGGGTGCCGCGCACGGATGGCATCATCGCGCGAGTTTCCGCCCCAGTTTGGCACGCATCCAGCGCCAAAGATAAATCACCGGCCAGCGCAGAACCGAAGCCCCCGCGATCAGGATCAGCATTCCCCAAAGCGGCCCGGCGGCATAGCTCACCCAGCCCAAAATCGGGATGCCCACGGCGATCAGCCAATAGGCGTTGGTCCAGTGCTTATCCTTGCTCGGCAAAAACGCGATCAGATTGGCGGCGATCAGCCAGACAAAAGCGGCGACTAGGGCTGAGGTCATGACATGGCCTTTCGTGCGAAATACGCGAGCGGGCGGCGAAACATCGACACAAAGGCCAACAGCCCCATTGCTGCCCAAAGCCAGCCATGGCTGACCCCGACCCAGATCAGCAAGAGCGGCGCCGCGAGCAAGAGCCCCAGCCCCGGAACCATTTGCCGCCGCATCGGCAGCATCGCCGTGACGCTTGCGGCGATCACCCAAAAACAGCCCGCGATCAGCGCGCCACTCATGCCACATTGCCCAAAAGTTTTTCCGGCAAGCCATTGGCCCAGCTCGAAATCGTGCCTGCGCCCAAGCATACCACCATATCTCCGGGGCGCGCCTGTTCGCGCACCAGCCGTGCCAGATCATCCTCATCCATGATGGCGCGGGCGTGGCGATGGCCATGGGCGATCAGCCCCGCCACCAGATCATCGCGGCTGGCCCCGGCAATCGGCTCTTCGCCCGCCGCGTAAACCTCGGCAATCGCCACCACATCGGCCTCATTAAAGCAGGTGCAGAAATCCTCAAACAAGCTGGACAGCCGCGTATAGCGGTGCGGCTGATGCACGGCAATGATGCGCCCCTTGGTGGCTTGGCGCGCAGCTTTCAACACGGCGGCGATCTCTACCGGGTGGTGGCCGTAATCGTCGATGATGGTGACACCGTTCACCTCACCCACACGGGTAAAGCGGCGATTGACGCCGGCAAACCCCGCCAAAGCCTCACGGATTTCGTCTTTCTTCATCCCCAGATGCCGCGCCACCGCCACCGCCGACAGCGCGTTCGAGACGTTATGATCGCCCGGCATCGGCAAGGTGCAGCCCTCGATCACCACATCCTTGCCCTCGCCCTGCAAGGCAATGTCGAAATGCGCAACACCGTTCTCAAACCGCAGATTGATCGCCCGCACATCGGCCTGCGCGTTAAAGCCAAAAGTCACCACGCGCCGATCGGTGATCTTGCCCACCAGCGCCTGCACCTCGGGATGATCGGTGCAGCAAACCGCCAGACCGTAGAAGGGGATGTTCGACACAAAATCAAGGAAGCCCTTGCGCAGATTGTCGAAAGTTCCCCAATGCTCCATATGCTCGGGGTCGATATTGGTGACAATCGCAATGGTTGCAGGCAGCCGGTTGAACGAGCCATCAGACTCGTCGGCCTCAACCACCATCCACTCACCCGCCCCCGCCCGCGCGTTCGACCCATAAGCATGGATCACCCCGCCGTTGATCACGGTTGGATCAAAGCCGCCCTTGTCCAACAGAGTGGCCACCATCGTTGTCGTGGTGGTTTTGCCATGGGTGCCCGCGATGGCGATATTGCTGCGCAACCGCATCAACTCGGCCAACATCTCGGCCCGGCGCACCACCGGCAGGCCACGCAACCGCGCCTCTTCCAGCTCCGGATTGCCCTTTTTGATCGCCGAGGAAATCACCACAACCGCCGCGTCGCCGATATTCTCGGCCCGCTGGCCCTCATGAAACACCGCGCCCAGCTTTACCAAACGATCAGTGATCTTGCTGGCCTTGCTGTCCGACCCCTGCACCCGAAAACCTTGGGTTATCAACACCTCGGCAATGCCCGACATGCCAATTCCGCCGATCCCCACAAAGTGGATCGGCCCCAGTTCCATCGGCAGTTTCGTCGCATTCATCGCATCATTCCTTACGCACCAAAGCCTCAACCAAACCCACCAAGCGCAGCGTGGCATCGGGCCGCCCCTGCGCCAACGCATTGCGCGCCATCCGCTCGGCGGCCTCGGGCTGGCCCAGAACCGCCGCTATCTGCGCAGACAGGCCCACCGCGTCAAGCGCCTTTTCCGGCATCAAGATCGCGGCCTCCCCCTCAACCAATCCGCGTGCATTGGCCGATTGGTGATCCCCCGTCGCCGCCGCATAGGGCACCAGAATCGCCGGACGCCCGATCACCGAAATATCCGCCACCGATGACGCGCCCGAGCGGGAAATCACCAATTGCGCCTCGGACAGCCGCCTTGGGATATCGACGAAAAACGGCGCCACCTCGGCCGCCACCCCCGCCGCCGCATAGGCGGCAACCACCGCCTCCAGATCCTCGGCCCGCGCCTGATGCGCCACCCGTAAAAACCCGCGCATCCGGTCAGGCAAAGCCGCAACCGCCGCTGGCACCACCTCAGACAGGATCCGCGCGCCTTGGCTGCCGCCGATCACCAACAGATCCATAGGATAATCGCCCGGCGCGATATAGCCCGCCCCGGCCCGCTCCAACACCGCCGCCCGCACCGGATTTCCGCTATGCACGGCCTCCACCCCTTCGGGCAAAGCCGTGGGCCAGGTGCCACAAGCCACCTTATCTACCCGGCGCGCGAACAGCGCATTCACCCGGCCCAAAACCCCGTTCTGCTCATGGATCATCCGCGGACAGCGCAGCACCCAGGCCGCCGACAGCGCCGGGATCGACGGATAGCCGCCAAAGCCCACCACCACCGCAGGCCGGTCCGCCACCATGCCCGCCAGCGCCGCAATCACTCCGCCGAAAATCCGAAACGGCACCGCCAGCTTGGCCAAAGCCCCGCCGCGCGCAAAAGTGGCCGAGGCCACCTCAACCACCTGCACCTCACTCGGAAATCCGCCCGCATAGCGCGCGCCGCGCGCATCGGTCGACAGCTTGACCCGCCAGCCCTTTGCCACCATCGCCTCGGCCAACGCCTGCGCCGGGAACATATGCCCCCCGGTGCCCCCCGCTGCGATCAAAAGCAAAGGCATCACCGCCCCCGCTTGAAAATATCGCTGATCTCGCCTTGCGGGCGGCTGCGCGTCAGCGCCAGCAACATCCCCACCG
>CBDUEF010000220.1:0-5098 GCA_965366095.1 uncultured Cypionkella sp.
GCGCAGGCTTGCGCGCTATATGGCACGCGGGAAGGCGACCGAAGGGCGCGTGGGGTTGCGCGCTGCTCTTGCCGCCATCGGTGGGCCGCGCACCGAGGCCACATCGGTGATCCTGTCGCTGGGTCTTGGCCTTTCGGTTCTGGCTGCGGTAGGCCAGATCGACGCCAATCTGCGCGCAGCGATTGACCGCGACCTGCCCGCCAAAGCCCCGTCTTTTTTCTTCATCGACATCCAAAAGGATCAGATCGCCCCGTTCCTGGCCCGGATGAAAGGCGATGCCAGTGTCTCCGAAGTGGAAAGCGCGCCGATGCTGCGTGGCGTGATCACCCGCATCAATGGTCGCCCGGCGGTCGAGGTGGCCGGGCATCATTGGGTGCTGGACGGCGATCGCGGCATCACCTTTGCCGCCACCCCGCCCGAAGGCACCAAGATCACCGCAGGCGCCTGGTGGCCCGCCGATTACAAAGGCCCGCCGCAGATCAGCTTTGCCGAGGAAGAGGCAACCGAGCTGGGACTGAAACTGGGCGACAAGCTGACAGTGAACATTCTGGGCCGCGACATCGAGGCCGAGATTTCCAGCTTTCGCGTGGTTGATTTCTCCAACGCCGGGATGGGGTTTGTGATGGCGATGGACCCGGCGGCGGTTGAGGCCGCCCCCCATACCTATATCGCCACGGTCTATTCCACGCCCGAGTCCGAGGCGACGCTGCTGCGCGATATCACCAAATCCAGCCCCAATATCACCGCGATCCGGGTGCGCGATGCGATTGACCGGGTGACCGAGGCGCTGGCGGCGATCGCTACGGCGACGGCTTGGGCCGCCGGGGCCACCTTGCTGACCGGCGCGATGGTGCTGATTGGTGCGGCGGCAGCGGGCGAGCGTGCGCGGGTTTATGAGGCGGCGGTGCTAAAGGTTCTGGGGGCGACAAGGGCGCAAATTCTGGGCAGTTTTGCCCTGCGCGCGGCGATCATGGGGGCGGCGGCGGGCGGTGTTGCGGTGCTGGCGGGCGGTCTTGCCGGATGGGCGGTGATGCGCTTTGTGATGGATGCACCCTATCGGTTCGAGCCGGTCTCGGCGCTGTTGATCGTGGTCGGCGGTGTGGTGCTGACGCTGCTGTCGGGGCTGTTGTTTGCGCTGCGGCCGCTGTCGTTGCGCCCCGCCGGAGTGTTGCGGGATCAGGAGTAGTTAAGGCATTGTATAGAAACGATTGCTGCGCAGCATTTTCTGGCAATGCTGCGTAGCAATTTTACGGTTTCGCTGCGGCAACCGTGCGCAATTCGCGTTGGATGATTGCAGGTCCGGGGCCGCCTTCGCTGTCATCATCCAATGCAGTGGCGCTGCGCGTGGTTTGGCCAAATCCGGCCTCATCCAGTGCTGCGGCCAGGCCGTGTTTCTCTGTCTCGCGGGTGGTCACCAACGCGTCTTGCGCCAGAAACGCCAGATTTTCCACAGGTGATTGCGGTGCTGCGGGCGACATCACCACGATCATCCGCTCATGCCCCAAAACCGTATCGCCAATTTTGAACAAGCCTTTCTTCAGCGTGTCTCCCGGCTGCAAGCGCCCGGAAAACCAATGGCTGATCGAATAATCGGCGCCGATATAGAGCACGTTCACATCGACAGGCTGATCCATATTGTTGCGCGCAAGGATATGCACCTGATCGTCGGGCACCAGTCGCGGCACTTGCGAGGCGGGCAGGGCGGTGAGTTCGGCCTTGTTCGGCCCGGTCAGCACCTCGACATCGACATCCAGCGCGCCATCGCCGATTGCTGCCCCCATCTTTTCCAGGTTGATCGCCTTGGCCATCGTGCCGAGCGTATCAGCCAGAATGGTTCCCAATGTGTCGGCGTCCTTATCTGCGGTGGACACCGACGGGGTCGAGGCCAGATCCTCGACCAACCCCGTTGCAGGCAGAACCCAGATCGCATCAGGGCGCGGGCTGTCGGGTAGAACGGCCAAGCGCAAATCGGCCTCGGACCCGGCTGGCACGAACACCAGACGCGGGCCAGCGGCTTTGCGCAGCGCGGCATCGGCGGCCAAAAGGGCAGAGGCCGGGGCGCTTCCGGCCTCGGGCAGCGCGATGGTCAGGCTGAAATCAATATCGGCGCCGATCTTGCGCAGCAAATAGCCCTTGGGCAGCTTTTCCGGCATCACTGTGCCATCTTCGGCCATACCCTTGGCGCTAAAGGTTTGCACATCGGTCAGGGTCACGAAACCTATGGCCTTTTCGGTAGGATCGGCGGCGGTTTTCATCACCGCCAGCACCGCCCCGTCGGAAAGCCCATGCAGGCTACCGGCGGGGATCGAAAACTCTTCGCCGTCCCGCTTGCCCGCCCATTGTTGCACCCTCTCGCCGGGGGTGCCGGAAAAGGCCACGCGGTCAAGATCGCCCTCGAACAGCGGCGTGGTGGTGGCGATGGCCGAGGTGGCATATTTGCGTAAAACCTCTTGGCCGATCTGGCCGTAAGTGGCCTGCGGATATTCGGCCAGCACCTGAAACAGTGTATAGGTGAACACGCCCTGCGGCACCCGCCCGGGTTTGTTTTCGGGCAGGTTTTTCTCGGGCGTGACCTCATTGGTTTGGGCGGCAAAGAAGGCCACGAAACTGCCCTCGCCGGGGGTGCTGGCCTCATCAAACGGCGCCTCGGGGGCAGTGCGGGGATCATCCATGCCGCGCGTGGTCACCTGCATCGCCTCTGGTGGGATGCCCAAGGCCTCGGGCGGCAGTTTGCGGGTGCGCACGTCGTCGCTTTCGGGTGCGCCACGGGTGACGGTGCCGGAATGGCAACTGTCAAACACTGCCCAGACATCGGCGCCCTTTTGGCGCAAACCGTCGATCAGGGTGCCAATCTCATCATCGACCAGCGCGTTCTCAACGCTGCCCACCGATTTTTCCCAAACACCAATATCGACCGGCAAAAACAGCTCATCCAAGCCATCGACTTCGGTTGAGGGATCGCGCGCCGGGGCCTGCGAGCCATGGCCCGAAAAATGCAGATAAACGAAATCACCGGGCTTCACCTTGGCTGTCAGATCGGCAAAGCCCGCGCGGATGGCGGCCAACGTGGGCGGCTCTGCGCCCTCGATCGCATCAGACAGCACAAGGATGTGGTCTTGGGCAAACGGCACCGGGCTTTGCGTGGTCAGAAAGGTTTCCACCAGTTTCACATCATTCGCCGGGCCTTTCAGCCAATACTTCTCGGCCAGCGATGGGTAGGTATCGGCCCCGATAAGAAGCGCGTAATTCTCGCGCGCCAAGGCAGGGCCGGCCAGAATGCCAAGGGCGGTGGTCAGGAACAGGGCGCGCAACATCACCGGCCTCAATTCGTCATCAGCGCATATTTCGCCCCATTCGGGCCAAGGTTTTCCACCTTCATCACAAAGCTATCCGATTGCGCCGGACGCCAGCCGCAATAGGCGATGTGGCTTTTGTCGGTGTCCGAGCAGACCAAACGGCCTTTGCTGTCATAGACCGACAGGTTCATGTCGGTGGCCGATTTTGCCTCGACATAAACCTCGGCATATTCCCCGCCGACAAACTCCACCGCCGGATAGGCATCCAGCCCACCATCCTTTAGCTGACCGATGTTATAGACCGGCCCCGAGGAAACCCCCTTAGAGCTTTCCGCCCGCACGTCTTCGGCCAGGCCCAGGACCACATCATTGCCCTCGGCCAGATCTTCGGCGCTGGCCAGCATGTCTTCCCAGCCCAAGGGAGTATCGGTTTCGCTGCTGGTGCCTTCGGCGCTGCGATCCGTGGCCACCGGGTTCAGGCTTTTGCGCAATTTGGCGGCAGAAAGGATCAGGATCGGGTCTTTCATCGCCAGACCCGCATCGTATAGCCGCGCCGAGAGTTCGGCGATTTTCACCGGGGAAAGATCTTGCGACAGGGCCGGAAGCGCCAGAAATCCGCTAAGCGCGAGGGCGGACAAAGACAGATGAAAGCGTTTCATGGGGGCCTCCGGGCTTTTTCAATGTCTTTAACATGCCAATCCCAACCCGTCCTGTAAACACTCGATCCCAATGTGACGGTCTTTGTCACGGGACCGCAGATGCGCTGACCTATAATTAGGAGCGCAGAACGAACAAGAGGATCCCCATGTTCACCCTGTCTTTGAAACGCTGCTCAGGTCTTGCGCCGCTGGCCCTTGGCCTTTGGTCGCTTGTCACCCCGGCCAATGCCGACATGGCCCCGCTGGATCAGGCGATGTCGGCGGTTTTCACCGTCCACTCTGCCGATGCCGAGGATCGGTTTCTGGGCTCGGCCTTTCTTTGGGGCGAGGCGGGCGAGGTCGCTGTGACCAATGCCCATGTTGTCGGAACCGCAGACACCCTGCGTCTGACCGATGCAAAAGGCCATCAGGAAATCGGGGTGGTGATTGCGCGCGACGAGGTGCGCGATGTGGCGGTGATTGGGGTGGTGCCGGGGCGGCCTGGATTGGTGGCGGGGCCGATTGCGGTGTTGGGCCAAGAGGTCTGGGCGCTGGGTGCGCCTTTGGGGATCGAGTTTACCGTCACCCGCGGCGCCATTTCTGCGCGCGCGCGGCAGGTTGAGGCCAGTGTTCCGATCCGCATGATCCAACATGACGCGGCGGTCAATCCGGGGTCTTCGGGCGGGCCGCTGGTGGATGACCAAGGGCGGCTTTTGGGCATGAACAGCCAGATTGCCGACGGCAGCCGTATGTTTGTAGGCATCGCCTTTGCGATTTCCGCCGGGGACCTGGGCCGGATCGTCCCCGGATTGATCGAGCATACCTTGGCACCTTTGCCAAAGCTGGGGCTGACCGCGCGGCCTGTGGACCGGCAGGTTGCAAAGGCCCTGAACCTGTCGCCCGGTGGTTTGCTGGTGGACGCTGTGGCCGCCGCCGGTCTTGCCGACCTTGGCGGAATCGAGGCGGGCGATGTGATCCTTGCATTGGACAATGTGCCGATGACCCATCCCGGAGATATGGCCTTTGCCGTGGAAGCCGCCCAGCGCGGCCACAAGGTGACCCTTGCCGATGCTGGAAGTGAAGCGGGTGGCCGGGTGGCCCGCGAGTGCAAATTGCCGGGCCTTGCCGCCTGGGGCCGTGTGCGCGATTGGCGCATGCTGCAAA
>CBDUEF010000221.1:0-5091 GCA_965366095.1 uncultured Cypionkella sp.
ATGTGACGGGCTGGCTGGGGGGATATAATTTCCAATGGGCCTGGTCATCGGGATGGGCTGCGGGGCAAGTGGCCTGAGGCGGCGCGCACAGGTGCGCCACTTTGGCTGCGCAATAAAAACAAAGGCTTGGCCTTTACCCGTAACCAAATCTTAACACTTGTCGCACCGATCCCAGCGCGGAGATCACAGCCGCAAAGGGGCCGCCTTTGCCAAGAGATCAAACGCCATCAGGCTGGCCACCAGCGCAGGCATATCGGCCAAAGCGATCATGTTCGGGCCATCCGAGGGCGCGGTATCGGGGGCCTGATGCGTTTCGATAAACACGCCGGCGATGCCCAAAGACACGGCGGCGCGCGCCATCACCGGGGCAAACTCGCGCTGCCCGCCCGATGAGGTGCCTTGGCCGCCGGGCTGTTGCACCGAATGGGTGGCATCCATGATCACCGGATAGCCGCTGCGTGCCATGATCGGCAGGCCGCGAAAATCGGTGACCAAGGTGTTGTAGCCAAAGCTTGAGCCGCGTTCCGTCAACAAGATACGGTCGTTCCCGGTTGAGGCGACCTTGTCGGCGACGTTTTGCATATCCCAAGGCGCAAGAAACTGCCCCTTTTTGATATTCACCACCGCCCCGGTTTCCCCCGCAGCCAGCAACAGATCCGTCTGGCGGCACAAAAAGGCCGGGATCTGGATGACATCGACAACCAATGCGGCCTCGCGCGCCTGCGCGATGTCATGCACATCGGTCAGCACCGGGATGCCAGAGGCGCGGATGGTTTCAAGAATGCGCAATCCCTGCTCGATCCCCAAGCCGCGCCGGCCCGAAAGCGCGGTGCGGTTGGCCTTGTCATAGCTGGCCTTGAAGATGAAACCGGCACCCGCGGCGGCACAGGCCTTGGCCATTTCGCCTGCGATCATTTGCGCGTGATCAAGGCTTTCAAGCTGGCATGGCCCGGCAATCACCACCAAAGGCAGGTCATTGCCGAGTGTCAGCGCGCCAATGGAAACCGATTTCATGTCAGGCCCTTAGGATGTGATCTGTTCGCGCAAGATTGCCAGCGTCATCGAGATCATCAGATAAAGCCCGGCAAAGATCAGCAAAACCACCAGCGTGTTTTCAAAGGCGCGCGGATAGGTTGCCTCGTCGGCAACCACCGGGCTTACGGCCATCGACAGATAGCGCGTTTGCCGATTGGCCTCGACCCGCGCGGTTTCCATGGCCTGCAAGGATTGGGCCAGCAGCAATTGGCGGGTTTGGGCATCTGCCTGCGCGACCAGAAGTTCGCTTTGCACCCTTGCCAGCGATTCGCCCCCCGCACCATCTTCGGTCAATCGCGACCGCAGCGAGTCGATCTCGGCCTCAACAGCGGCGATGCGGCGTTTTAACGGGTCCATCCGGGCCTTGTTGGGGCTGGTGTTCGATTCCATCTGCGCCAAAGACAGCTTGTCCTGGGTCATCTGCGTATCAAGCTGGGTGATCTGATTGGTGATCAGCGAGATTTCAACCTCGGAGGACAGGACCTTGAATTTCTCTTGCAGTTGCAGAACCCGCGTATTCGCCGCTGTCAGGTTTTTCTCAGTGTTATCATAGGATTCCTGCGCGCCCTTCATCTGATCTTCGCGCAAGCGCTGGGTCATGTTATCGACCTGATCCTCGGCATAGCCGATCAGCGCCTTGGAAAAATCGACCGCCTTTTGCGGATCGGCGGCGATCACCTCCATGCGGATGATGCCTTCGGTGGGATCGTAGGAAATCTTCACATTGCGCTTGTAGACGCGATAGGCGGCGGAATTGCTGGCGTCATTGGTCAGGCGCTGAATCGGGTCGATCGACGGGTTGCTGAAATGGGCGCGAAAGCCCTGATCGGCATTCAGGCGTTCCATCGCATCGGGCGATTGCAGATAGCCCTGCACCGCAATCGAATCCTGTGACGAGGCCATGGCCGTGCCCTTGAGCAAGCTGGCCATACCGGCAGCAGCGGCCGGTTCGGCCTGCTGGATCACAAATTCGCTATGGCTGGAATAAAGCGGCGTGGCGATGGAGTAATAATAGACCGCCGCCATAAAGGTCGGCAGGCCGACAAAGGTAAGCAGCCGGGCTGCAAGCAGGAAGGCGCGCCGGCGGCGACGGCGCGAAATCTCACGCTGAATGCGGCTGACTTCGGCGATATGGGCCTCTTCGGCGCGCAGTTCGGGCGAGGGCAGCGCATCGGGGCGAACGGTTTGCGGCAGTTTTGGCGCCTCGGCCAAAGTGAGTGCGCGCGAGCCGGTGGCACCATCAAGTGGGCCATCCCCCGACACCAGTTCCAGAATTGAATTGGGCTGAAACGGATCAATGCCGTTCTGGCGCAAGACGCGCACGGCGTCGAAATCCGAGGTGGCGGCAAGGCCGTGCTTTTGTGCGAGGCGGCGCGCCATGCGCAACTGCCGCCCTGTCAAGCCCTCGCGCCGGATGCTGTTGATGTCCTGACCGGCAGTTTCGGCGACGACGGCAACCGGCTTGGGCTGCGGTTTGGCTTGCGGGGCGGGACCGCGGGCGGTGGCGAAACTCTCGGCACCAAAGCCATCGGACTCGGCGGTTGGGAAAAACAGATCATCGCCAATCAGCGGCTTTTTGCCGGCGGCGGCCGGGATGGCAGCAGGTGCGGGCGCGGCCCGAGGCGGCGTCGGGGGCACGGCCACGGGATCGGGGCGACGGGTGCGAAACCGGTTAACTGTGAGCTTCGTAGTCATAAAGCTGCTTTGCCTCTTCGAGGGTTTCAAACATATACAACTGCCCGTTGCGCAACACCGCGGCCGAGCGACAGAACTTTTCCAGCGTCTGCGTCTGGTGCGAGACGATGATGATCGTGGCATTCGCCAGCCTTTGGCGCAGCACTTGCCCGGCCTTGCGGTTGAATTCAACATCGGTGGATGAGGGCATGCCCTCGTCGATGAGATAGATGTCAAACTCCAGCGCCAACATCAGCGCAAGGGAAAACCGTGACCGCATGCCCGAGGAATAGGTGCCGACCGGCATGTCGAAATATTCGTCAATATTGGACAGCCAGCGGCAGAAACTTTCGACATAGTCCGGTTCAAGCCCGTAAAGCCGCGCGATATAGCGGCAGTTTTCGGTGGCGGTGTGTTTGGTGATGATGCCGCCCATGAATCCCAGCGGAAACGAGATGCGCGAGGTGCGGATCACCTTGCCCTCATCCGGTTTTTCAAGGCCCGCCATCATATTGATGATCGTGGTCTTGCCGGTGCCATTCTTGGCCAGAATTCCCAGCGAATTGCCCACCTCAACCTTGAACGACGCGTTGTGCAAGATCACCTTGCGGGTGCTGCCGGTCCAGAAGGACTTGCTGACATTTTCAAACGCGATCATGCATACCCCCCTTTTGAGCGCCTCAATGCATCGGTCTGCGCGACCAATTAACCCGATTATTGTTAACGCCGGGTGCGCGCTGCCCCCAAAGCCGGGCAATTTGATCGTCTTTAGAGAAACAATCGGGCATCATTATGTCAGGGCCGGGGGCTGGCTGGCAATGCTTGGCCAATGAAATCATCCTCATCGGGCGAAATCGGGGCTTTTGGGCCGCGCTCAGCCATGGCGCTTTGCCGCAGGGTCGGGCAGCGCCTTGGCCAATCCATAGGTGACGGGGCCGGCCAAGAGGCTGAGGCCAAGGCCAAGCCGGGCCGCTTCGGCCATGCCGCCCCCCGGCAGGGCCGTCTCGATGGCCAGAACCGGAATGGTGAAGGCTGCCCCCGAAATGCCGGCGATCAGCAAATAATCGCGCCCGCTCAACCCTGCGATGTCTTGGGCCCTGGCCCCAAAGAGCCGCCTTGCCAGCGCCACTCCAATCAACAAGCCTGCCGGTTTGCCAATCCAAAGCGCTGCCAGCACCGAAAACGAGGTTGGGGCCAGCGCCAACAGATCAATGCCGCCCCGGGTCAGGCCAAACAAGAATAGAACCGCGAAAAGCGGTGTCACCAAAGCATGGGCCAGCCGGTTCATCGGGTCGGCCAGAAACTCTTCGGCCTCGGCAAACAGGCCAAAGGCGCTTTCGGCATGCGGGATCGCGGGCAGGATCGGCAACAGACCAAGCGCTGCGGGCAGGCCCGAGGCGGCAACGCCGAAATAGCTGACCCCTGCGGCAACAACATAAGGCCACAGCCGCGTTGCACGCCGCCGGATCAGCTCGGGGGCCCCCTTGGCGGGAGAGCGGCCAAAAACCCCCCACACCGCCAGTGCCGCCAACAAGGGCAGGGC
Organism: uncultured Cypionkella sp.; assembly: GCA_965366095.1. Lineage (GTDB taxonomy): Bacteria > Pseudomonadota > Alphaproteobacteria > Rhodobacterales > Rhodobacteraceae > CBDUEF01. The sequence continues at coordinate 4,253 of CBDUEF010000221.1, forward strand.
CAGCCACGCCAAGCGGAGGACGCTGGCCGGATCGGACAGACCCGCCAGCAACAGGCCCAGAATATCCGAGGCGATGGTGATCAACAGCAGCACATGCAGGGCCGGGTGGCCGGGGCCGAAAATCCAGCGGCCAAACACATAGGCCAGCACCACATCCGAGCCAAGCGGCACTTGCCAGCCGATACCGGGCGTGGCCTCGATTGCGGTTTCGAACAGCATCGAAGTCAGGCCCCAGACCAGTATCGCGCCCAACATGCCGCCAAACATCCCCGCCATCGGCACCAGAGCCCGCCCGCCCGAAAGCGCGCCGCGTTCCAGCACCAAAGCCTCCCACAGCTCTTTGCCGATGAAGAACACGAAAAGCGCCATAAGCCCGTCAGAGACCAGAACCAAGGGCGTCAGGCTGATCGGAAAGGGAGAAAGCATTGCTGGCAATGGCAGATCAACCAGCCGCCATTCGATGAAATCATAATAGGACGCAGGGCTGAGGTTGACCCAAAGCGTTGCCACGCCAACCCCGGCCAAAAGCGCCCAAGCGAAATGCCGTATATAGGCGGAAACGCGATACATGTTGCGGTGATCCTATGCTTTGGCCCCTATGGGTTGATCATTCCATGCCCGGCGCGGCGCTTCAATGTGAAACGACGCAAATTGCAGTGCAATGCTTGCAAGCGGGGTTTGGTGTGGCCATGCTGCACGGGGGCCAAGACACGGGGCCCAAGACGGGGGGCACATGGATCAAAGCCTGCAAAATCAGATCGCTGCCTGTCGGATTTGCGCCGAGCGCTTTGCCGCGACCGCCACGGCGCATCAGCCGCGCCCGATTGTGTGGTTTCAAT
>CBDUEF010000222.1:0-5087 GCA_965366095.1 uncultured Cypionkella sp.
CAAACCGACAACGGTTTTCGAGACCGCCGCATTCGACCACTCTGCCACCTCTCCGTGTCACGGGCCTTCACAGGGGCGGATTTAGCTGGGGTCCGGCTGGCATGCAAGCCCCAAAATCGTGCCAAATCCATATGTCTTGGCTGTGTGACAAGGCTTTGCAAATCGCACATGCCATTTCTCTGCTTGGCAAGTTCCATTGGAGCGAATAGCCATGCTCTGAGATTGATCGGGAGGTGTTAAATGGTGCCGCGCGCAGCAATCCGGGGTTTTGTTGCCTGCCTTTTGGTGGCTCTGCCCGGAATAGGATTGGCGCAGAGTGGCGGCACATTGAGTGATTCCTTTGCTTCTGGCCCGATGTCGCAAGCCAACTCGGCCGAGGTGGCCGCCTCGATCGCGAAGCTGAGCGGGTTTTTGCAAATTCCTGAGATCCTTGATGTCATGCGGCAGGAGGGGATCAGCTATGGGGCGGGCCTTGAAAGCGATATGTTTTCGGGCAAGGAGGATGGATCCTGGGCTGCATCGATTGCGCAGATTTACGATGTGGCGCAGACCAGATCGCGGTTTGATCGGGCGTTTGCTGCGGCCCTGAGCGATGACCCGGCCACCTTGGCCGCTGGCTTGGATTTCTTTGGCTCACGGCTTGGCAAAAGCATTGTCGGGCTTGAGGTCTCGACTCGCCGCGCGATGCTTGATCCGGCGGTCGAAGACGGTGCCATCTCGGTCTTTGCCTCGCTGAAGCAAAGCGGGGCTCCACGGCTTGCCGAACTGGAGCGTTTCGCCAAGGTCAACGATCTGATCGAATCCAACGTTATGGGGGCGCTGAATGCCAATCTGGCCTTTTATCAGGGCCTGTCCGAGGGCGGTGGCCTTCAAGATGGAATGACCGCCGAGGATATGGTGGGGCAGGTCTGGGAGCAGGAAGCCGCCTTGCGGAGCGAAACCACCGATTGGCTTTATCCGTTTATGGCCATGGCCTACCAACCGCTTACCGACGCGGAATTTGCCGATTATATCGCGTTTTCCGAAACTCCGGCGGGAACGAAACTGAATGCGGCGCTGTTTCAGGCCTTTGAAGCGGTTTACACCGATGTATCTAAAAACCTTGGCCGGGCCGTTGCGCGCCAATTGCAGGGCCAAGACATCTGAACCTGCCAAAGCCGTGCTTGACTTTGCGCAAGGCAGCCGCAATAAGCGCGCGTCCCGGCTGCTTTGAGTGGCCAGGATTCTATTTACACCGCCCCAAGGGGCGCGCAGTCCGAAGGCGGGGCAACCCACCAACTCCGAAAGGGGCCGCAGGACGCGGAGCACGAGAGAAGGAAAGTTTATGTTCGCGGTCCTCAAGACCGGTGGCAAGCAATACAAAGTGCAGGCGGGTGACGTTCTGCGCGTTGAAAAGCTGGCAGCCATCGCTGGTGAAAAAATCCAGTTCAACGATATTTTGATGGTGGGCGGCGATACGCTGACCATTGGCGCGCCTTTCGTCAAAGGTGCCGCTGTTCAGGCCGAAGTGATCGACCAGATCAAGGGTGAGAAACTCATCCACTTCGTCAAGCGCCGTCGTAAGCACAGCTCGCAACGCACCAAAGGCCACCGCCAGCACCTGACGCTGGTTCGCGTGACCGAAGTGCTGGCCAATGGCGCCGAAGCATCGGGCGTCAATGCCGCCACCGGCACCGCCGATGCGCGCCGCGCCGCCCATAACGCTCCGGCAGCTGCCGAAGCCCCCGAAAAACCCAAGCGCGCCGCCAAGGCCGCTGCTGCTAAGGAGTAATCCCCCATGGCACATAAAAAAGCAGGCGGCTCATCGCGCAACGGTCGCGATTCGGCTGGCCGTCGTCTCGGTGTGAAACTGTTTGGTGGCCAGGCCGCCATTCCGGGCAATATCATCGTGCGTCAGCGCGGAACCACCTGGTTCCCCGGTGTTGGCGTTGGCATGGGCGTGGATCACACGATCTTTGCCAAGGTCGAGGGTCATGTCACCTTTAAAAAGGGCCTCAAGGGCCGCACTTTTATTTCGGTCCTGCCCGCTGTGAAGGCAGCCGAGTAAGCCGAACCTTTACAAAGTGTCTGTAAAGAAGGGGTCGGCTGCAAAGCCGGTCCCTTTTCCTTTTCCATCAGGGCCTTGTGCCGGGGCAGGGGGATGCACATCTGAATCGGGGGCGACCCCATCATGCGCTTCGAGGAGGGGCCATGTCGTTGGATTTGACAGAACATTTGCGCGTTGCCAAAGCTGTGGGGCCGTTGCCGGGTGAAATCCCTGCCGGTCGCTTTTGCCTGCGCCCGTTGCGCCGCTCGGACGAAGGTCTGATCGCGATGTATTCGGGCGATCGGCGTGTGGCCGAGGCCACCCATTCCATTCCCCACCCCTTGCCGCCGGGCGCGGCACAGGCCTTTGTGACCCGCGCCATGTCTGGCAAGGGCGACGAAGATATTTGGGTGATGGATGGCTCGGCTTTGGATCATTCCGAGGTTTTGGGCGTGATCAGCCTGAAACGGATGGATCGGGCACAGTCTGAAATCGGGTTCTGGGTAGCTCCGGCGTTTTGGAACACCGGAATTGCCTCTGAAGCCGTTCGCGCGCTGATCGCCGCCAACCCGCAGAAGAATCGCACGATTTTCGCCAAGGTGTTTCAAGACAACCCCGGCTCGGCCCGTGTGCTCAGCAATGCAGGCTTTGAATATCTGGGCGATGCCGAGTCCTTCTCGGTGGCGCGCAATGCGATTGTGCCGATCTGGACCTATATCAAAAAGCTCGATTAGATGAGTGCCGCGCTGATCACCACCGAACGGCTGCACCTGCGCCCGATGACCCAATCCGATGCGGGGGATATTCACGCCCTTGTCACCCGGCCCGAAGTGGCGCGGATGCTGTTCATCTTTTACCCGGAATGGCCCCTGCAAGCGGCCCGCGCCTTTGTTGAAGATTGGGCATGGCAAGGAAAGCTGCATTTCCGCTTGTCGATCGAAGCGGATCAAAAATGGCTGGGCTGGATTGGCGCAAGCGATGATCCCAAGCCCGAAGTTTTTTATGCGCTAAAGCCCGAAGCGGTGGGCAAGGGCTATGCCCAAGAGGCGCTGCGCGGGTTTTGCGGCTTTCTTTTTGACAAATTCGCGCCTGATGCCCTGTCGGCCGGGGTGTTTTCCGACAATCCGGCCTCTGCGCATGTGCTTGAAAAATGCGGATTTCGCCGGGTTTCGCAAAGCATGTTCCAGTCGCGCGGCAGGGCGGAACCCGCCTTGTGCTGGCACTATGAATTGGCGCGACCCGTCCCCTCTGCGCTGGTTTGAAACATGCCCGAACCCTGTGATCAGCCGGTTATTGCTCCGCTGGAAATTCTGACACCGCGGTTGCGGCTTGCGCCCTTTGATATCGAACGCGATTGGCACGATATCGCGCGGATCGGTGGCGATCCAAGGGTGGCGCGGATGACCAGCGAGCATATCAGCCCCTGGCCCGAAGCCGATGTGCGCGCCTTTCTTGCCGCTTCGCAATGGCGCGGGCGGCTGGGCTTTCGCTTGGGCCTTTGGTTTCAGGGCGATCTGATCGGCGCTGTCGGGATCTGGGACGATCCGGTGGAGGTGGGCTATTTTCTGGACCCGGCGTTTTGGGGGCAAGGATTGGCGACCGAGGCAATGGCCGCGTTTTTGCCGCAGATGATTGCACGCTTTGGCTTGCGGCATGTGGTGGCGGATCATTGCACGGATAACCCAGCGTCTGGGGCGGTCTTGCGCAAGCTGGGGTTTCAACAAATTGCCCAAGCGATGGGCGAAAGTGCCGCCAGAGGCGGGCCGGTGCCCATTCTTCTGTATCGGCTCGGCTGTGATCCCTAGCGGCGCAAGCGGGGGCTAGGGGTGCGAAAGATGAAGAAAGTGTAAATGTCGTTGTTTAAGCTATTGATATATAATGATTTACAATTTGTCCCAATGTGCGACGCGCACAGCAGCCCGCCGAATCCCCATGCTTGAGGTCTGCCCCCCAATCCTGTATCGCCTGATCCAACCTCTATGAAAGCGTTAGCCCGATGAAATTTCTCGACCTCTGCAAAGTTTACATCCGCTCGGGCGGCGGCGGCGGCGGCTGCGTTTCCTTCCGCCGCGAGAAATTCGTCGAGTTTGGCGGCCCTGATGGCGGCGACGGCGGCAACGGCGGCTCGGTCTGGGTCGAGGCTGTCGATGGGCTGAACACCCTGATCGACTTTCGTTATCAACAGCACTTTTTCGCCAAATCCGGCCAGCCCGGCATGGGCAGCCAACGCACCGGCAAGACCGGCGATGATATCGTTCTGAAAGTGCCGGTGGGCACCGAGATTCTGGACGAGGACGAGGAAACCATTCTCGCCGATCTGGTCGAAGTGGGGCAACGCGTCTTGCTGGCCAAGGGCGGCAACGGCGGCTGGGGCAACCTTGCCTTCAAATCCTCGACCAACCGCGCCCCGGCGCGGGCCAATTCAGGGCAAGAGGGAATCGAGCGCACCATCTGGCTGCGCCTGAAACTGATCGCCGATGCCGGGCTGGTGGGCCTGCCGAATGCCGGGAAATCAACCTTTCTGGCCGCCGTGTCCAACGCCCGCCCCAAGATTGCCGATTACCCCTTCACCACGCTGGTGCCCAACCTTGGAGTCGTCGGGATTGACGGCGCGGAATTCGTGATGGCCGATATTCCGGGCCTGATCGAAGGCGCCTCCGAAGGCCGCGGATTGGGCATGCAGTTTCTAGCCCATGTCGAGCGCTGCAAGGTTCTGCTGCATCTGGTTGATGGAACCTCTTCGACGATCACCAAAGACTACCGCACCATCGTGAAAGAGCTTGAGGCCTATTCGGACGTGCTGGGTGACAAGAAACGCATTCTGGCCCTGAACAAATGTGACGCACTGGATAAAGCCACAATCACCACCCGGCGCAAAGCGTTGGAAAAGGCCTCCGGCGGGCCGGTGATGGTGATTTCTGGTGTGGCGGGGGGGGGGTTGGAAGAAACCCCCCCGGGGGCTTTCCCCCCGGCCCCCCGAGTTTTTTTGCGGAGATAAAATTGCCATCATTGTCCCCCCCCCGCCGCGACGCTCTCATCAATGAACCGCCCCTCTTTGAAG
>CBDUEF010000223.1:0-5061 GCA_965366095.1 uncultured Cypionkella sp.
CCCTTGCGCTTTCAGCATATCCGACCATAGCGCCACCTCATGGAGGTTGTCATGCGGCCGCCCGAGGTCGGCCATCAATTCCTTGACCGTATTAAGGGCCGTCAAGCCGGCATCCATGCGGATCAGGGCGATCCGGGACGATGTGGAAAAGGCAGCGAGCACCTCGTCTTTGGAAGCTGGTCGGGTCAGCTGCACCGACCAATAATGCAAATGCGCCAGGGTTTCCGGCACCTTGACCGCCATCGTGATCACATCGAGGTCAGGGTCGACGCTCTGCGCATCCGGCCCTTGGTGACTGGGAATCTTGGGCTCGGGAACAAGTGTGTTCATGATACCGCCGAGGTGGCTTTCCCACGGATCCGTCGCCCGGCGCATCAGCGTCCCGCGCGCGCGACCTAGCAAGCCCGCGCGCTTCAATGCAGTAAGAGTTCTGACGATCGAGGTTGTATTGCAGGAGACGACGCGCGTGCTGTCGCGGTTCAACGCGCTGGCATAGCTGGTCTCGGCGACGAAGGAATGTCCGGTCACCTCATGCTTCTCGCCACCCTGGACAATGAATTTGATGCCTCTTTGTCGATAGATATCGACATTGACCGCCGCGATCCGCTTCGGCGTGCAGTCCACCACCAGATCACTCGCCGCGAGCAAATCATCGAGGTTCCCGGCGACATCGAGACCGGCGTTCCGCATCGCCCCTGCATGGTCCGCAGTGGCCCCGAAGAGGCGGAAACCTTTCTGCGTCGCCATGCGCGGACGCCAGTCAACACTGATATCCGCCACCCCCGCGACTTCCATATCGTCCTGCCGGGCCACGGCGTCGGCGACACGCTTTCCGATCACGCCGTAGCCATTTATGGCGACCCGGATCTTCTTCGCTGGGTCCATCTGCTTCTCCTTGTTCCAGATGCACACCGCTGTGATGTGTCGCTGGTTGTCTGCTGCAATCCATCAGGTATTGCACTAAGCTGGGTCAATTCAGAGTCGTAAACAATCACCTTCGACGAACACGCTCGAACGACGTCCTAACTATCAAGTCTTGGTCGACGAAGGCACGGACGGGATCTGGCGTCGCATAGCTAAACTCATGTCGCGCTGCCCCAGCAAAATACCGCTCAACACGACAAGGCACCCGCAATCTGGACCACCTCTAGTCTTTCACTGAAAAAATCTGTGCCGATGGTCATCGCTCGCGCGCTAAGCCTCGCTTCCCGTTCAGAGGAATCTGCTGGTGACCTCAAAGTAGTCTAATTCATCATCTTACTGTTGATCCAGATCAGTGTGGCATCCTCAAGCACATCCTATGTTGATAGGTGTCTGAATTCCGTCCGGAAAGGCCGAATATCGCATGTGGCAAGGCCGCAGATGGCTACGCAGAAAGGATCCGCGTCTTGCGACGTGGGACTTGCGGCGCTGTCTTGTGTTGCTGCTTGTGCTTGTCTTTTCAACGTCAGGCCTCGTCCATTCCAATATAGAAGGCCACGCCGCATCCGCGGTATCGGGTTCAAATGAGATCGCGTCGGTGGAACACCGATCGTCCGTAGAGCAGCCTTGTTCGGACGATGCGGATGATGCCCATGGCACCCTCTGCTGCAAAGCCAGCGTCTGTTCGTTTTGCGTGCCGCTGACCCCATCAGCGACCATTACAAGGGCAGCGGTCGCTGAGGTTGTCGCGGTGCGGCCCGATGAGGATCATCCCGGCCTCGCGCCGCCGCCCGGTTTACGTCCTCCGAGTCTCTCCGCGAACATCTAAGCCAGCGCTCCTTTCCAAGCGCGGTTCCCCCGCTGCTGATTTCGTGTCGGCCTACCACGGCCATGCACACCCACCAGCTGCGAGCGTCTTTGACCGCTATCCGGTCTGGTCCGGAAAATGGTCGAATAGCACCGGCGCTAGCATCAGCAAATTCCGCGGGCTGCCGTTTTGGTTAACCGCGCAATGAGCAAAGGACCGCGCAAGCACAGCCCGCGATGAGTGCGGCTTTTGACTGACCGAAGTTGAGAAAACCGATGCCGCACTTGGCGCCCACGGAAGGACGATACAATGAAAACGAGCGTAATCAACGTGGGCGACATGTTGTCGGTATGGAGCCTCGACGAAGTGGAAAGTCGGGTTGGCGAGGTGCCCGGCGTAGAAAGCGTTACGGTGAATTTCGCAGCGGAGAGCGCCACGGTCCGCTATGACGAAACCCGTGTTGCGGTTGCCGACATCAAATCGACTGTGCGTGAGCTTGGCCTGCAACGCGCCGAACCGGCGAAAGATGTGCCCGTTGCCGAAGATGCGCCCACCGACAAGCATAAAGGCCACTTAGGCAAGAACGAACCGGATGCAGCGGTCGTGCCCGCCGGGCCGAAGTCAAGGGCCGATGTCCCTGCCGCCACGCTGGACGCACATGCAGGCCATGACCGACACGACGACAGGGTGTCGGATGCATCGACGCGTTCAGATGACAAGCAAACCGACAAACCGAAACAACCATCCGGCCATGCGGGCCACGAAAGCCATGACAAGCACAAGGGCCACTCTCCCGCGATGTTCCGGGACCGCTTCTGGCTGTCGCTGGCTGTCACTGTTCCGGTCGTCATCTGGTCTGCCCACATCCAGGATTTGATAGGGTACCGAGCCCCCGCGTTCCCCGGATCGGACTGGATGCCGGCTGTCTTGTCTACGGCCGTGTTTCTCTACGGCGGTCTGGTCTTCCTGCAAGGCGCTTGGCGGGAGTTGAAAGACCGGCTGCCGGGGATGATGACCCTGATCTCGCTCGCTATCACGGTTGCCTTCGTGTTCTCATGGGTTGTTCAGTTTGGGTTGATTGACGCGGGTGCGCTGTGGTGGGAGCTGGCAACGCTGGTCACGATCATGCTGCTCGGTCACTGGATCGAGATGCGGTCCATAAACCAGGCCGAGGGCGCCCTGAAGGAACTGGCAAAGCTATTGCCGGATACCGCAACGCGGATCACCGATGCGGGCGAGGAAGAGGTCGCCATCAGCGCCTTGCAGAACGGCGATCTGCTGCTGGTGCGCCCTGGCGAAAGCGTTCCAGCGGACGGCGTGGTGCGCAAGGGGACAAGCGACATTGACGAGGCGATGATCACTGGCGAATCTCGACCCGTGAAAAAGGGCGAAGGCGACGAAGTGATCGCTGCGACGATCAACGGCGAGGGGTCTCTGCGTATCGAGATCACCGGAACGGGCGACAAGACCAAGTTGTCCGGCATCATGAGGATGGTGGCCGATGCGCAGACATCCAAATCCAGAGCGCAGCATCTGGCCGACCGCGCAGCCCGGCTTCTGACGATTGTCGCGATTGTCGCTGCCATCGTCACTTTCGCCGCATGGCAACTGGCTGGGGCAGAGATCGACTTTTCCGTGGTGCGGATGGTGACGGTTCTGGTGATCGCTTGCCCGCACGCGTTGGGGCTGGCGGTGCCGCTGGTGGTCGCCATATCCACGACGCTGGGGGCGCAGAACGGGCTTCTTGTGCGGGACCGGCGTGGCCTGGAAGAGGCGCGCAACCTCGACACCGTGATCTTCGACAAGACGGGCACGTTGACGCTGGGCGAGTTCCGCGTCGTGGCCATGTCTGTCGCGGAAGGATTGACGGAGGATGAGGCGCTTCGGATCGCGTCCGGTATTGAAGCAGAGTCCCAACATCCAATCGCCCGAGGGATCGTGAAGACTGCGGAAGACAAAGGCATCGCGGTCCCCGCAGCCGACGGCTTCCGTTCGATCACCGGTAAGGGTGTGGCGGCAACAATCGAGGGCGCAGAATACCACATGGGCGGCCCGGCGCTCCTCAAGGCCGAGAATGTCCAAGTGCCGCCAGCGCTTTTGGAGGCCGCTGGGGCTGCGGCAGACCGCGGGCAGGCGGCGATCTATCTGGTTCGCGAAGGCAAGGCGCTGGCCGTCTACACTGTGGCGGACGCAATCCGCGAAGAGAGCCGCGAAGCCATCGCCGCGCTGCATGATCGCGGGATCGAAGTCGCCATGTTGACCGGCGACGCGCAAGCCGTGGCGGATGCCGTCGCCAAGGAGCTTGGCATCGACACCGTATTCGCGGAAGTGCTGCCGGAGGACAAGGCCTCGAAGGTCAGGGAACTTCAGGCCCAAGGCAAGAAAGTCGCCATGGTCGGCGACGGCGTCAACGACGCCCCGGCCCTGGCCACCGCCGATATAGGGATCGCGATCGGGGCGGGCGCGGATGTCGCCGTCGAGGCCGGGCATATCGTGCTGGTGCGGTCAGATCCGCGTGACATCCCCCGGATCATCACCCTGAGCCGAGCCACATACCGAAAGATGATGCAGAATCTCTGGTGGGCGGCAGGTTATAACATCTTCGCTATCCCCCTCGCTGCAGGCGTCTTGGCACCGTGGGGCATCGTGCTGACACCGGCGATCGGCGCGGTCCTGATGTCGGCGAGCACAATCGTGGTGGCGATCAATGCGCAACTGTTGAAGCGGGTTAAGCTATGAACGCGTCGGCGGGCCAGCCTCACATGAAAGCCGCGTGTTTGGCCAACAGCATTCCCCTGTGCGGCACCGTCGCGATTGGTATCAGCGTGATGATCGGCGCAGGCATCTTTGCGATGAGGGGTCAGACCGCCGAGTTAATGGGGCCGTTGTTTCTGCTTTCCGTCATTGCGGGCGCAATCGTCACCGCATGCAGCACCTACACCTACATCAAGAAGTCGAACGCTTATACCTTGTTGTTTGCCGCTCTTCTGGTGGTGAGCGGCCCAGTCGTCGGCGGTGTACCAGCAATCGCGTCGGGACCCGCGAACGGGCAGCAAGTCACAGAAGTGACGGACCATCACGTTCCATATTGTGATCAACCAAGTCAGAAGACTCATCATTACGGATCAGGAACGCATATCACCTGTGCCTTCTGCGTGCCGATCCAACAGCCATCCGAGCAGGTCGTGCCCGCCGCCACTGGCTTGGAGATATTTCTACAGGACTTTGCCGTGACGCTGGGTCGAAACGTGCCCCCCGACCCATTCCCGCCCAAGATCACCTCAACTGCCTGATACCGTCGCATCCTCCGGGATGCCAATTCGTTGAAGTCG
>CBDUEF010000224.1:0-5060 GCA_965366095.1 uncultured Cypionkella sp.
GGCATGGGCGTTGGGGATCAGCATATGCATCAAGCCATGCGCCGACAGCGGGTTTTCCCAAGTGAACGCCTTGTCGATCCGCGCAGGGCTGCCATCGGGCAACAGCGCCAACTGCTCGGGCCCGCGCACATAGCCCAGATGCGGGCCAGACAGGGGCTTGCCCGGCGCAGTCACGAAATGCGGCGTCGGATGTGCCTCAACCGGTTTGGGATAGGGCGGCTTTAGCCGATAGCCGCCGGGCACCTCAACCGTGCCCAGCACGATCTGCAACAGATGCAACGCGCGCGCGGTCTGAAAGCCGTTGGAATGCGCCGAAATCCCGCGCATGGCATGGAAAGACACCGGGCGGCCCGTCATCTTGTCATGGGCATTGCCACGGAAATCCACCCAAGGCTGATCAAGCTCAATCGCCTCGTCAAAAGCCACCCGGGCCAGCTCCGCAGCCAAGCCCCTGATCCGCGCAGCAGGGATCCCGCAAGCCTTTGCCACCGCTTCGGGCGCATAGTCTGGCGACAGATACCGCTCGGCCATATGCTGAAACACCGTGCGATTGCCCTCAAAAACCGCGCCCAGATCAGGTTCAACCCCCTTGCCATCCCATGGCGCAGGCGCGCCGGTGCGCCGGTCAATCACGAAAGGCTGGCTTTCGGCATTGCGCGCGATCAGCCCCTTTTCCGGCCCGGCCTCCACCACCAACAAAGGCGCATTGGTGAATTGCGCCAAATAGGTAAGGTCGATCTTGCCCGCCTCGAACAGACAATGGATCAGGCTCAGGATCAGCAGCCCATCGCTGCCGGGCGTGATGCCATACCAATCATCGGCCACCGCATTATAGCCAGTGCGAATGGGGTTGACCCCCACCACCTTCGCCCCGCGCGCCTTTAACTTGCCCAGACCAATCTTGATCGGGTTGCTGTCGTGATCTTCGGCCACGCCGAACAACACGAACAGCTTGATGCGCTCCCAATCGGGCTGGCCAAACTCCCAAAACGCGCCGCCAATGGTGTAAATCCCACCCGCCGCCATATTGACCGAACAGAACCCGCCATGCGCCGCATAGTTGGGCGTGCCAAAGGCCTGCGCCCACCAGCCGGTAAAACTTTGCGATTGATCGCGCCCAGTGAAAAACGCCAGCTTTTCCGGCGCGGTTTCGCGCAGCGGCTTCATCCAGGACACCGCGGTTTCCAGCGCCTCATCCCAGGAAATCTCTTCAAACGCCCCCGATCCACGCGGCCCAACCCGGCGCAGCGGCGCGCGCAACCGGCTGGGCGCCGTCACCTGCATGATGCCGCTGGCGCCCTTGGCACAGAGCACGCCCTTGTTGATCGGATGGTCGCGGTTGCCCTCGATATAGGAAACCCGCCCCTCTTTCAGATGCACATTGATGCCGCAGCGACAGGCACACATGTAACAGGTGGTCTTGCGAATCTCATCCGAAACAGGCGGCGACAGATCGAGTTGCGGCTGCACGGTCATAGGGGCGAAATCCTGCCTGTTGGTATGGCTGTTTTGTCGCAGTCTGGCCCGAAAGACATTCCGGGAACAAGCTGCAAACCGCCCCAAAGTCATATATTTGCATCGCAGACGAAACGGATATCGCGCTCAATAGGCCAAAATTGGGAAAACCGCCTTTTAGCGGCGTGTCAAAAGCTGACAGGACAAAACCGCCCGGCGACTGCGCAAAATAAATGCGGATATCCATGAGGAAAAGGCAATGCACGCGCCAAAATCACCCCGATGCCCTAACTTGGCCATCGGCGTTACCAACACTGACATTTCTGTGCCCCGAGCCTGTCGGGAATGGTGTCAACGTGATCATGGTGGGCCTAAAGCGGCCCAACTTTCAGAGCGTAGCCCGTTTGGTTTCAAGCGCGGGTTACAATTTTAACATAGCACGAATCTGGAAAAAAACAACAAAATCTCGGAGGGTTTGGGCAAAGCCTGCGACTGTGCCTTTTTGGCCATTCGGGGCCGCGAGGGCTGCTCAAAAGATGAACAAAGCCTTAATCAGCCAGGGCAACCGTTTGATTTCATGAAAGATTGAAATTGTCACACAGCAGAACAACCCGTGGTCATGAAAAAGCCGCGCCCGGATTGCCCCGGGCGCGGCTCAAAACTTGGCCTGTATTTTAGCCAAAAACCTTGGTCAGCGCCCGATCAATCGCAGCCGTGATCTGATCGATATCATCAGCTGTCGCAATCAAAGCAGGCGAAAGGCAAAGCGTGTTGTTCAGGCCCACAAGCGAGCGGTTCGTCATGCCGATAATCACCCCTTGGGCCATACAATCGGCCACAACAGCCGCCACCATCTTTTCGTCTGCAGGCTCTTTGGTGGCCCGATCCTTGACCAGTTCGGCCCCGTTGAACAGACCCGCGCCGCGAACCTCACCGATCACCTTATGCTTGTCTTGCAGCGCGCGCAGGTTGTCCATCACCCGCGCCCCCATCCGAAGCGTGTTGTCCAGCAGGTTCTCATCCTCGATGATCCGCATATTCTCAAGCGCCGCCGCCGGCCCCGAGGTGCAGCCGCCAAAGGTCGAGATATCGCGGAAATAGGACATCGGATCGGCGGGATCATCCTTGAACATCTCAAACACCGCCTCGGTGGTGACGGTGCAGGAAATCGCCGCATAGCCCGAAGCAACGCCCTTGGCCATGGTGACGAAATCGAGCTTCACGCCATAGTTCTGATAGCCAAACCAGACACCCGTGCGCCCGACCCCACAAACCACCTCATCAATATGCAGCAGGATGTTGTATTTGGTGCAGATCTCTTGCACCCGCTCCCAATAGCCGCGCGGCGGCACAATCACGCCCCCGCCCGCAGTTACCGGCTCCAGCACCAGAGCGCCCACCGTATCGGGCCCCTCGCGCAAGATCACCTCTTCAATCGCATCCGCAGCGCGGCGGCCGTAATCCTCAACGTCCCACTGCTTGCGATACTCAAGGCAATGCGGCACCTCGACAAAACCGGGCGTGAACGGCCCGTATTGCATGGCGCGCTGGGGCTGGCCTGCCGAGGACAAAGCCGTGATCGTCGTGCCGTGATAATCGCGGTCGCGGTAGAGGATCTTGAACTTCTTGCCGCCATGATGACGGTGCGAAATCTGGCGCACCATCTTGTAGACCTTCTCATTCGCCTCAGAGCCCGAGTTCGAATAATAAACCCGCGTCAGCCCCGGCATCTTTTCGATCAGCCGTTTGGCGAACATCGACCCCGGAATGGTGCCGGCCGAGCCTGCGAAATAGTTCAGCTTGATCAACTGATCACGCACCGCATTTGCAATGCTTTCGCGCCCGTAGCCCACGTTGACCGTCCACACCCCGCCCGAGACCGCGTCCAGATGCTCTTTGCCCTTGGCATCCCAAACCCGCATCCCCTTGCCTTCGACAATCACGCGCGGATCAACGGTTTCATACTGTTTATGCTGGCTCAGATGATGCCAGATATGCGCACGATCCGCCTCGACCACCTCACCAATGTCGTTCACACCGCCAAAACCTTGCATATCCTGCCCCTCTTGTTTCATTTGGCCAAAGCAATTTGACCGCTGTGTTGCACTATATCCCAGCAAGACCGACGTTGTCATTATCGACGCGCGATCCGTTGAAGAGATTTGATCAAGTTCTGGGACTGAAAGCAATTCCAATCCACCAGTGCGAGGCCCCAGTTGGCGAAACAACTTGGCTATGTTCTTTCCTCATAGGTTTTTGCCATGAATTGCAGTTCATCTTGGCGCGCATCTGCACTAGTTTGATGCTGACGGCAGCTGAAACGGCTCACCAAAAGGGAAAAGCATGGACCGCGCTGATATTGTGCATGAGAATTTCCTGAAGCGGGTTGCCAAGCGGGACTTCCCGCCGGGGTCCGTGCCCGCTGGCCCACTTGGCCCGACAGGTGCCGTGGCGATCTATCGCGCTGCCTGTCTGAGCCGCGCGTTGGACCGCACCAGCCGCACGATGCAACGCGCCGGTCAAGGGTTCTATACCATCGGCTCGTCGGGGCATGAGGGAATGGCCGCGGTGGCGGCAGCCCTGCGCCCAGATGATATGGCCTTTCTGCATTACCGCGACGCGGCGTTTCAGATCGCCCGCGCAGGCCAGGTTCCGGGGCAAACCATCGGCTGGGACATGCTGCTCAGCTTTGCGGCCTCCGCCGAGGATCCGATTTCGGGCGGCAGGCACAAGGTTCTGGGCTCCGCCGCGCTGATGATCCCGCCGCAAACCTCGACCATTGCCAGCCATCTGCCCAAAGCCGTAGGGGCGGCCTATTCGATCGGGGCGGCCCGGCGCAACCCGCCTGAACATCGTATTTTGGCCGACGATGGGCTGGTTATGTGCAGCTTTGGTGATGCCTCGGCCAACCATTCCACCGCACAGGGGGCTTTTAACACCGCGCAATGGACATCGTATCAGTCGATCCCGCTGCCATTGCTGTTTGTCTGCGAGGATAACGGCATCGGCATTTCCACCAAAACACCCAAGGATTGGATCGCCGCTACCTTTAGCAACCGCCCCGGCCTGAAATACTTCGCCGCCAACGGGCTCGATATCTTCGAGACCTATCGCGTGGCCCAAGAGGCCGCCGCCTATATCCGCAGCCGCCGCAAACCGGCGTTTTTGCACCTTCGCACCTTGCGGCTTTATGGCCATGCCGGGGCCGATGTGCCCACCACTTACCTGTCGCGCGAAGAGGTTGAGGCCGAGGAAGCCCATGATCCGCTGCTGCATATGGTGCGCCAGCTTGATCAATCGGGCGCGATGCCTGCCGAGGCGGCCCTTGCGGTTTACCATGAGACAAACGCCCGCATCACCCGCATCAGCGCCGAGGCGATCACCCGGCCCAGACTGAAAACCGCCGCCGATGTCATGGCCAGCCTGATCCCGCCCAAACGCGCCTGCAAGCCCAGCAATGGTCCCACGCCCGAGGCACGCGCGGCCATTTTCGGCGGCGATATCAAGGCGATGGATGATCCACAACCAATGAGTCGGCTGATCAATTGGGCGCTGACCGATCTGATGCTGGAGCATTCCGAGATTGTGATGATGGGCGAGGATGT
>CBDUEF010000225.1:0-5058 GCA_965366095.1 uncultured Cypionkella sp.
TGCGTTTAAGTCACGCTATCATTTCTTTTCGAATCGTCAACTGTAAAGAAACTTTTTTCATTACTACGGCAGATTATTTCCCCTGAGCCACGAAAACCCCGGAGATGCCGCTGTTCGGGGCAACCAACGGTGACGAAATTTTATGTTTATATTGAAGCTTAGCTTGACAGATAGTTATTATTGGCCCTCCTGTTGGGAAACAAAAATTCATCTTCGGGCAGATCAAACGACAAAATCGCAAAAATATGCAACAATGGAGGGACTTGTTATGGATTTGGCGACACGAATCGCGTCGATGCATCGAAGGGATGTGATGGTGGCCTCGGCCTTCGTCATCGGCCTTTGGTTTGCCATCGGCTTTGTTGCCATCGCAACCTGGCCGCTTGCGCCTTCAAACAGCGCGCGGGCGCTTTTGCTGACAGGCGGCTTCATGGTTTTGGTGTTCAATACCGCCGCCATCCTCGCCATGCTTCGCCACTACCGCGAAGACCGTGATTTCATGTATGGGCTGGACATCAAATTCCTTGATGCAGCCCGCGCGGCGAAAGGCTGATCGCATGGCACATTATGTTCCCCCAAAGCAAAGCAAAATCGGTCAGATCATCGACGTGATCGTGCTGTTGTCGCTGACCATCGGCTCGCTTTACATCCCGCTTTGGCTGAAACTGGCAGGCTCTGCCAAGGTCGGCGAGGCGCCGGCCAATCCCACGTGGGAAAGCCTTGGCCAGAACGCCACAATGGTCGAAAAGTGGAACCAGCTTGGCTTTCCCGATGCTGCTTCTGCCGCTTCGATCATCTCATCGCGCTATGACTATTCCTTTTCGGTTGTCGAGCTGGCGGTGATGGTTGTGGTGATCGTTGGCTATTACGCGATCATGCTGCGGTTTTCCGAACAGGAATACCGCGATGTGATCTCAGAGAAATTTGGCGATAAATAGGGCAGGGCATCATGGATATCTGGAACTATCTTGAATATGGCGCTTGGGCGTTGTCGGCGGCATTCGGCCTTTATATCGTGACCGATTGGATCAAGACCGACCGCAGCTATTCTGAAGAAATGCTGACCTCTTCGCGCGAAGGCGAGTTGGAAGCGATGACCGAACAACACAAGCTTTAAGGGGCGGAAATGGCAAATTTTGACATCACTTCCGCAAAGGCCGATGGCATGGGGCCGAAAGGCACCCAAGTCGGCCTGTTGCGGGTTCTTGGCCCCGCCCATGTTTGGGCTTTGGGCGTGGGCATCGTTCTTGTGGGCGAATATATGGGTTGGAATTTCGGGGTTGGCAAAGGCGGTGCCTATGCAGCCCTGATCTCGTGCTGGTTTGCGGGTCTGCTTTACACCTGCGTCGCGATGATCGACTCGGAGGTGACATCGACGGTCGCCGCGGCGGGCGGTCAATATACCCAGGCCAAGCATATCGTCGGGCCGCTGATGGCCTTTAACGTCGGGCTGTATCTGGTGTTTGCCTATACGATGCTTGAGGCCGCGAACGCCATCACCGTGGGCTTTCTGGTCGATACCGTGGCCACAATGGCGGGGCATTCGGGCATAGATCAGCGCCCCTTCATCGTTCTTGCGGTGATGTTTCTGGCCTGGCTGAACTATCGCGGCGTGTTGGCCACATTGACTTTCAGTCTGGTGATCACCGCCATCGCCTTCACCTCGATCATCATCCTGTTTGTTTCCACATCCTCGCTTTTCGGCTCGAATGTGATGAAACATGCCGAGCTGATGACCGGGCTGCCCTATGGCTGGCTGGGGGTTTTGGCCTCGATGCACTTTGGCCTGTGGTATTACCTTGGTATTGAGGGCACCACGCAGGCGGCCGAAGAAGTGCGCTCGCCGGCGCGGTCCTTGCCCTTCGGCACGTTGGCAGGGATCATGACTCTGCTGATCGCCGCAACCCTGACATGGTATATGTGCGTGGGCCTGATGCCTTGGGAATATCTGGGCCAAGCGGGGGTGCCGCTGTTTGACGCCGCCCGCCTGTCCGGTTCAACCTCGCTGATGGTGCTTTTGGGCATCGGCACGCTGTTTGCCACGCTCGCCTCGGCCAACGGCTGCATCAACGACGCCAGCCGCGCCTGGTTTGCGATGGGGCGCGATCACTACCTGCCCTCGTGGTTCGGGGCCGTGCATCCGACCTACCGCACGCCCTACCGCTCGATCATCTTTCTGGTGCCCATCGCGCTGATCTTTGCTTTGGGCGCACCTTTGGATCAGGTGATCACCTTCTCGATCCTGTCGGGCCTGCTGGAATACACCTTCATGCCGTTGAACGTGATCATGTTCCGCAAGAAATGGCCGATGGGCAGCATCAAGCGCGGCTATGAACACCCGTTCCACCCGCTGCCTGCCCTTGTGCTGCTGTTCCTGTGCGGGGTCGCCTATTTTGCGGTGTTCCTCGGCTATGGCACCCAGCTTGTGGCGATGATCGTGTTCTACATCGTGGTGTCGCTGTGGTTCCACTTCCGCCGCTATCCCTTTGTGCATCGGGCGGGGCAGTTCACCATGCCTTGGCCGCGCCCCAAAGGCTATTGATCCAACCAGCCCGGCCCCTCGCAGGGCCGGGCGTTTTCGGAGACGGATATGGACCGCATTCTACTCGGCGCCTTTCTGATCATCATGGCGCTGCTGCTGGGTCGTCTGGTCCTGTCGCTGCGCCGCTCGGCATCCGAGCGTGACCAGATCCGCGAAGCCTTCCTTGATCCTTGCAAACCGCTGCTTGAGGCACCGATTATGGGCGTCAGCCTTGCGGGCTTTCCGCGCCTTTCGGGCAAATACCAAGGTTTTACCGTTGATCTGCAAGCCGTGCCCGATGCGCTGTCATTTCGCAAGCTGCCGGCGCTTTGGCTTTTGGTCACTCTGGTCGAGCCGCAACCCGTTGGCGCCACGCTTGACATCATGGCCCGCCCGTCGGGGCTTGAGCCGTTTTCACATTTCAACCGCCTGCCGCACGAAATTATGCGCCCCGCTGATTTCCCGCAAGACTGCGCCATTCGGTCGGATGATGCCACGGCCTTGGGGCCGCAAGACTGGCTTGCGCCACATCTGGCGATACTGGCCGACCCGCGGGTGAAGGAATTACTGATCACACCCAAAGGCTTGCGGCTGGTCTGGTTGGCAGAAGAGGCCGACCGCACCCGCTTTTTGATCTTCCGCGAGGCTGAACTGGCGCAATCGCCTGTTGATCCGGCGCGGGTGGTAAGTCTTCTTGACCACCTTGTCACCATGCACCACAACCTTGCCGCAACCACCCAGCCGAAAGCCCTTTCCGCATGACTGCCCCCCGCAAACCGATGAACCCATATCTTGTTCTTGCCATCGCCCTCGGCCTTCCCGGAGTTGGTCAAGTGGCCAACCGACAACCCCTGCGCGGCGCGATGTTTTTGTTTTTCATCCTGCTGCTGGGCGGCTTTACCCTCAAGACCGCCGCGCCAGAGGTGTCGATCGTCGGCAAGCTCGCAGGGGGTCTCTTTGTCTATGCGCTTTCGGTGCTGGATGCCTATCGCTGGGCAAGAGCCGCCCGCAGCGTTTGGGAGCATGCAACCCTTGGAGCTTAGGTGCGCTTTCAGGGCCAGACTCCCGCCATCAGGAAAATATTTTTCTTGACAGGTGCGAAGATGCGGCGGCACCATCCGACCACTCTGGCACTTGGCTCGAATTATTAGCGCCAAAGCCTGCCAATTTTCTTCTGTGCCCCGCCCTCATTTCAAGACAGGATGGCGCCTTAAATTCAGCCTCACACTGCCGCCGAATTGGTGGCCTGAAGACCATAGGGAGACTAACATGACTTCATCCTGGCGCTTTTCCGCTCTTGGCGACCGCCACCGCGCACTCGGCTCTGATCTGGAGGATTGGAGCGGGATGGGGACTGCCTGGTCCTACAACGCCGATCCGATGGAAGAGTATCTGGCGATTCGCACCAAGGCGGGTCTTATGGATGTTTCGGGCCTGAAAAAGGTGCATATCACCGGCGCCGCTGCCAGCCATGTGATCGACCGCGCCACCACCCGCAACGTCGAAAAGCTGATGCCGGGCCGTTCGGTTTATGCCGCCATGCTGAACGACGCCGGCAAGTTTGTCGATGATTGCGTGATCTATCGCACCGGGCCGAATGCGTTCATGGTCGTCCACGGCTCGGGCGGCGCTTATGAGCAGTTGACCATGGCCGCCACCGGCCGCGATGTGTCGATCCGTTTCGATGACAACCTGCATGATCTGTCGCTGCAAGGCCCGCTCGCCGTGGATTATCTGGAAAAACACGTCCCCGGCATCCGCCAACTGGCCTATTTCAGCCAGATGCAAACCTCGCTGTTCGGCAAGCCAGTGATGATCTCGCGCACCGGCTACACGGGCGAGCGCGGTTATGAGCTGTTCTGCCGTGGGCAGGACGCCGGCATGATCTGGGATCGGATTCTGGAAGAGGGCAAGTCGATGGGGATCATCCCCTGCCGCTTTACCACGCTGGATATGCTGCGCACCGAAAGCTATCTGCTGTTCTTCCCCTATGACAATTCGGAAATGTATCCGTTCGAAAACGAAGGCCCCGGTGATACCCTGTGGGAACTTGGTCTTGATTTCACCGTCTCGCCCGGCAAAACCGGCTTTCGGGGGGCGGAAGAGCATTATCGCCTGAAAGGCCGTGAGCGCTTCAAGATCTGGGGCCTGAAGATGGAAGGCACCAATGTGCCGGGCAACGGTGCGCCGGTGTTCCAGAACGGCAAAAAGGTTGGTCTGGTCACCCAAGCGATGTATTCACCGCTGAACAAGCACAACGTCGCCATCGCCCGCCTGCCCGTCGATTGCGCCAACAACGGCACCAAGCTTGAGGTGCGTTGCGGCACCCATGGGCCGATTGCGGCAGAAACCCACTCGCTGCCGTTCTACGACATCGAGAAAAAGCGCCGCACCGCCAAGGATTGATCTATGAAGACAGGGCGCAGGTTTGCGCCCTGTTCCCTTTCGGTAAATCCCGTTTCCATAGGGGTGAAAAAGGCCCGCTGCATGACAAAATTCAACTTCCCACCCGCAATCTACACCCGCCCGGTCTATGG
>CBDUEF010000226.1:0-5056 GCA_965366095.1 uncultured Cypionkella sp.
ATTCCTTGCCGATACTTTTGGGCGCGTCAGGGTCTGGATGCTATCGGTCACATGGGTGTCTTTCATTGGGGCATGTCCTTACCAGCGGCGTTCAAAGCGGCGGCGCAGCAGCACCGCCACGGTGTTCATGACGGCCAGGAACAGCAACAGCGTGATGATTGCCGCAGAGGCGCGCTCGGCAAAGCCGGGATCGGCTCGTTGCGTCCAGTTGAAGATCTGCACCGGCAGCGCGGTTGCAGCCTCGCCAAACAGCCCGGCTTCGGGGCTATAGGCGGCGGGGTATTCCCGAACAAAAGCCACCATGCCGATCAACAGCAAAGGCGCGGTCTCGCCCAAAGCCTGCGCCAGCCCTATGATGGTGCCGGTCAGGATGCCGGGGGCGGCCAACGGCAGGACGTGGTGGAACACAGCCTGCATCTTGCTGGCCCCAACCCCCAGAGCCGCATCGCGGATCGAGGGCGGCACCGATGTCAATGCCGCACGGGTGGTGATGATGATGGTGGGCAATGTCATCAGTGTCAGCACAAGGCCCCCGACCAGTGGCGAGGATTGGCGCAACCCGGCAAAGTTGATGAAAATGGCCAGTCCCAGGATGCCAAAGACAATCGACGGCACAGCGGCCAGATTGCTGATATTCACCTCGATCAGATCTGAAAGCCGGTTTCTTGGTGCAAACTCCTCAAGATAGATCGCGGTGGCCACGCCGATCGGAAGGGCCAGCACCAGCACCACCGCCATCATGTAAAGTGACCCCAGAATTGCGACGCCCAGACCCGCCGCCTCGGGGCGTTGGTCGCTGGCGTCCGGGGCGGTCAGAAATGGCAAGTTGAAGTGCGTTGTGATCACGCCGGCATCCGCCAGCGCTTGGGCCACCCGCAACGCCTCGGGCGAGGTGTTGGTATCAAGTGTGGCACTTTCCATCGTCACCCGGCCCTTGAAATAACCGTCGATCCGGCCCTCGGCCAGAACCTGCAGCGTCACGCTGCCGCCCACCAGATCGGGGTTGGCCAGCACATGGGCCCGCAAGGTTGCGGCCGCCTCTTTGCTGATCATCCCGCCGATGTCTTTTGCGGGCAGATCGGTGGCGATCTGCAATTGAGCCATTCGCGCCAAAAGCGCATCCTGCAGCAGCGGCGCATAGCCAAAGGTCGTGACTTTTGCCATCTGACCCGGGTCGCGCTGGCCGGTCTTGTCCAGCTTGGCTTCGGGCAAGGCGATGTCCAACGTGAGATATGTTTGGCGAAACCCGCCAAGACCGTTGGACAGAACCGATGCCAGCAAAATCACAATCGCCAGCGCCGCAATACCGATGGCCCCACGGCCATAGGCGCGAAATCGGGCTTCGGCCGCGTTGCGTCGCCGTGTGCGTTTATCGCTTTGCAACAAGGATAAGGTCATTCGTATTGCTCCCGGTATTTCCGCACGATCAACAGGGCCACCACATTCAGCACCAGCGTGAAGGTGAACAGCGTCAGCCCCAGGGCAAAAGCGACCAGCGTCTCGGGGCTGGCAAAGTCGGTGTCGCCAGTCAGTTGGCTGACGATCTTGACGGTGATCGTCGTCATCGCCTCGAACGGGTTCAGCGAAAGGCGCGCCGCGGCTCCGGCACCCAGCACGACGATCATCGTCTCACCGATGGCGCGACTGGCGGCCAGCAGAACCGCGCCAACAATACCCGGCAAGGCGGCAGGGATCACAACCTGCCGGATGGTTTCCGACCGAGTGGCCCCCAAGGCAAAGGATCCGTCGCGCATTGTCTGGGGCACCGCGTTGATCGTGTCATCGGACAGGGATGACACGAAGGGGATCAGCATAATGCCCATCACCAGCCCCGCTGTCATGACCGAAGACGCGCTGTCGCCAAGGCCCAGTGGTTGGGCGAAATAATCCCGCAGCAGCGGGCCGACGGTCATCAGGGCAAACAGCCCGTAAACGATGGTTGGGATTCCGGCCAGCACCTCAATCATCGGTTTGGCCACACTGCGCATCCGCGGCCCGGCATATTCGGAAAGATAGATTGCGGCGAACAGACCCACCGGCACAGCAAAGACCATGGCTATGGCGCTGACATATAAGGTGCCCCACAAGAGCGGCAGTATCCCGAGCGCAGAGTTGCCGCGAAAGTTCGGCGACCATTCGGCGGACAGGAAAAAATCGCGCCAGCCGTATTGGCGAAAGAATTGTGCCGCCTCGAACAGCATCGACAGGACGATGCCAGCCGTGGTCAGGATGGCGACGGTGGATGCCGCAATCAGCAGCGATTTGATCCAGGATTCGGCGGCTATGCGGGCGCGGAACCGCGCCGAGGATTGCAGGATTGCGCCAATGCACCCAATGGCGGCAACGATCAAGACCACCCAGAACACCGCGGCGCCTTGCAGGGTTTCAACACCCATTTGATGCCCTATCAGCCGGATCAGCGACAACAGCAGATAGCAGGCACCCGCTGGGATAAGAACGCAGAAAAAGCCGTTCGCTCCATGGGCCTTGGGCAAGGCCGCCAGACTGCGCAGATCGCCGCCTGACGCAAGGGTCGCCTTTGCGCAAGCCCCGATCAGCCCCAACATAGACAGCCCGATCACCAGCACCGGCAATGAAGATAAGAAATTCAAAACCCACATCCAGTCAGCTTTCCAAGGAATGGATGCGGGACGCAGCCCTGCGCTGCGTCCCGCCTGTTGGCTTACATGCCGCCGATCAGCGCACGCGCCTGCACCGCATTCTGTGTCGCTGCCAGCTCTGGGTCAGAGACCAGCCCATAGGCGGCCAAAGGCCCATCGGGACCGGCGATCTCATCACTGACAAAGAAGGCCACATACTCTGGCAGGCCCGGGATCACGTCCAGATGCGCGGCCTTGACGTAGAAGTAAAGTGGGCGTGACACCGGATAATCGCCGGCGGCAATGGCTTTGGTCGTCGGCACAACGCCGGACATGGTGGCAACCTGCAACTTGTCGGTATTGTTCTCATAAAACGACAGGCCGAACACACCTATGCCGTTGGTATCGGCCGCAATCCGGGCCAGAGTTTCGGTGTAGTCGCCATCCACATCGACTGACCGGCCGTCGGTGCGCACCGCCATGCAGGCCGCTTTGGCGGCATCTGCGTCGCCGCCGTTGATCGTCAGAATGGCGTCTAGGGAACCGCTCTCCTTGCAACCCTGCAACAGCACCTTTTCCTCAAACACCTCACGGGTGCCGTGCTTGGTGCCGGGGATAAAGGCCTGGATCGGCTGATCGGGCAGAGCGGCGTTCACGGTGGCCCAGTTGGCGTTGGAATTGGCGGCCATTGCGCCGTCCATCGGCAGAGTGGCGGCCAGTGCCAGATACCAGTCGGTGGGCGTGAAGGCGAATTTTTTACCCTTGATATCGCTGGCAAAAACGATCCCATCATAACCGATGCGCACCTCCATGATCTCGGTCACGCCGTTTGCGGCGCAGGCCGCAATCTCAGCGGGTTTGATGGCGCGGCTGGAATTCGCGATGTCGATTGTATTCTCGCCGACCCCTTCGCAGAACCGCTTGAGCCCAGCGGAAGACCCGCCCGATTCGACAACTGGCGTCGGAAAATCGGAATTTTCGCCAAAGGCTTCGGCAACGATAGCCGCATAGGGCAGAACGGTGGACGATCCTGCGATCTGCACATTGTCGCGTGCACAGGCGGCGGTGGCCGAGAGCGTCGCAATAGCCAGCGTAGAGATCGTAAGCTTTGAAAGTGACATGAAGGCTCCTGTCGATTCCGGTTTCAAGATCGCGACCTTTGCGATCCTGACGCGCTTATCAGCGCGGCCTGCTACAGTTACACGACAGTTTTGTTACAGTTTTATGACAGGCACCGCAGATATGGGATACGGGCACAAACCCTCAGGTGTCGCTGTTTGCGAAGGGCAGAATGACGGTGAATTGTGACCCATGCCCGGGTTGGCTGGTGATTTTCAGCCGCCCCCGATGCCGATTCAGAATGTGTTTCGTGATCGCCAGACCCAATCCGGTCCCGCCCAAGGCACGGTTTCGGTGCGTGTCGACTCGGTAAAAGCGTTCGGTCAGACGCGGCAAGTGAATGGGGTCTATGCCGGGACCATGATCAGCAACCTCGACGGCAATTGCTGGCCTGCGCAACACTGGATCATGCGCAATCCGGACGTGTGTGATTTCAACAGCTTGATCCGCGCCACCATATTTGATCGCATTCTCGACCAGATTGGTGAACACCTGCAACAGTTGATCGGCATCGCCCATGACAGAAAGCGACTCTTGTCCGACGTCGGCATCAAGGGTCACATTCCTTTCTCGCGCCACAGGGTTCAGGGTGAGGGCAGTGCTCTTCAGTACATCTCGCAGGTCAACGCGTGTGGTGGGGCGCAGGCGTTCGACCGCCTCTACCCGGCTTAACGACAGCAAACCGCCAACAAGCCGGTTCATCCGTTCAGCCTCGCTTGCCATGATGCCTAGAAAACGGTCTCGCGCCTCGGTCTCATCGCGTGCGGGCCCGCGCAGGGTTTCGATAAAACCCATCAAAGCCGTCAGCGGAGTGCGCAACTCATGGCTGACATTGGAGACGAAATCGCGCCGCATCTGTTCGGCGCGTTCCACGTCAATTGCGTTCTGAAAACTTAGCAATAACAGGCTGGTGCCTGCAATAGGCTGCAGGTGAACATCATAGGTCACGTTATTGCCGTATTCGATGACCTGATAGGATATGCTGCGCGAAACGTGATCCTGCAGGCTGCGCTCCACCGCCTCTACCAGTAACGGATGGCGCAAGGTCGTCGTAAAATGACGGCCGACATCTGTCTTGCCAAGCAGCGTTTCTGCCTGTTCATTTGCAGACACAATTTGCTCAGAGGACCCGATGACCAGCGATGGAAGTGGCATTGCTGCGATCATGGCCTGAACCGTCGGGAGCCCGGCGTCAGTGTCTTTCGTCATGATGGTTTTCCAAGGTTGCATGCACTTCGTAAAACCTAGCCTCTTTCACGCCAGATCAACAATAGGCCGTCCTGATCTCCGGCCAATTGCCGCACCCTACGTGAATGGCTGAGATCGGAGGGTATGAA
>CBDUEF010000227.1:0-5053 GCA_965366095.1 uncultured Cypionkella sp.
AACATGACGCCGTTTTATGTCATGCTGATCATTTTCGCCCTTGGTGGCCAGTGGAGCTGGATGCAGGCGTTTTCTGCCGCCATCGTCGGGCTTGGCGTGCTGATCGCCCAAGGCATCTTGCCACTCACCCCACGAACCCCAACGGTGCCGCAATGAAAACCCTGTCCCAATCGCCCCTTGATCCCAGCTTTATCCAAAACCCCTACCCGTTTTATGAGGCGGCACGGGCGCACGGCCCCTTCTTTCATTGGTCCGACTATGGCATGGCCTGCACCGGCAATGCCGCCGCCGCCGCCGCTATTTACCGTGATCGCCGCTTTGGCCGTGAAGTGCCTGCCGAACTGGCCCCGGTGATCCCCGATCACCTTGCGCCCTTTTATGCCGTCGAGGCCCATTCCATGCTGGAGCTGGAACCGCCGCGCCACACAAGGCTGCGCTCTTTGGTGTTGCGCGCCTTCACCTCCCGCCGGATCGCGGCGCTGGAACCCGAAATCACCACCCTGACGCATCAGTTGATCGACGCCTTCCCCAAAGGCCGCTTTGATCTTTTGCAACATTTCGGCCAAAAACTCCCCGTCATCATCATCGCGCGGCTCTTGGGCGTGCCCGAAGAGATGTCAGACGATCTCTTGCGCTGGTCAAACGCCATGGTCGGGATGTATATGGCCGGCCGCGACCGCGCCCGCGAAGACCGCGCCATCGCGGCCACCAATGATTTTGTCGATTTCATGCGCGGCTATGTGCAGGCCCGCCGCAAGGATCCCCGCGATGATCTGATCACCTCGCTGATTTCTGCCGAAGAGGCCGGGCAAAAGCTGACGACGGACGAGCTGATCACCACCTGCATCCTGTTGTTGAACGCAGGCCACGAGGCCACCGTTCACACCATCGGCAATGGCGTGAAAACCCTGCTCGAAACCGGAACGGCAAGCGCGCTGGCGACCGATCCCGCCGCTTGTGTCGAGGAAATCCTGCGCTTTGATCCCGCCCTGCATATGTTCACCCGCTGGGTCTATGAAGAGGCCGAGGTGATGGGCCAGACCTTCCAGCGCGGCGATCAGGTGGCGATCCTAATGGCCGCCTGCAACCGCGATCCCGGCGTTTGGGATGATCCGGGGCGCTTCCTGCCCTCCCGCACCGTCAAGCCGCATGTCAGCTTTGGCGCCGGCATCCATTTCTGTGTCGGCGCCCCACTGGCACGGCTAGAGTTGCAAACCGCCCTGCCGATCCTGTTCAACCGCCTGCCGACCCTGCGCTTGACCGAGCCGCCGCTTTACGGCGATGTCTACCATTTTCACGGGCTGAAATCGCTGATGGTCGCCTCTTAAAGCGGCAAAGACGTGGTGGCCTTGATCTCTTCCATGCTCAACAAAGCCGTCACGTTGTAAATTTTCACCTCGGAAATCAGCGCCTGATAAAACTGATCATAGGCGCGGGCATTCTTGACCCGCACCTTCAGGATATAGTCGATATCCCCCGCCAGCCGATGCGCCTCCATCACCTCGGGGCGGGCGCGCAGCACTTGCAGGAATTTGCGCTGCCAATCGGATTCGTGCTCCGAGGTGCGGATCAGCACAAAGAAACACGCCTCCAACCCCAAAGACTCGGCATCCAGCAGCGCCGTCTGTTTCAAGATCACCCCTTGCTCCCGCATCCTCCGGATCCGATTCCAGACCGGAGTTTTGGAAGACCCCACTTTTCGCGCAATCTCATCAAGGCTTTGCTCGGCATCCGTTTGCAATTCAGCAAGGATTTTCCGGTCCAGATCATCTATTTGGGCGGCCATTCGTCTGATCTCCAAAACAGCGGAACCACGTTCCATTGCGCCGCAGTATCGGAATGATTTTCCTTATCTGCAAGGGTGTCTGGCAAATATACAGGAAAATGTTCTATATTGCGGGGGTAATTGAGGTGATGAAATGACGGTCCTGCCCAAAGCCCCCTCCCCTGTCACCTTCGTCGGCGCTGGCCCGGGCGCTGCGGCCCATCTGACATTGGGCGCCTATCACGCCCTGCAAGCGGCCGAGGTGGTGATCCATGACCGGCTGGTCGGCGCGGAAATCCTTGCGCTGATCCCGGCAAGTGCCCGCCAGATCGACATGGGCAAAGAGGGCTTTGGCCCCTCACAGCCGCAGTCCAACATCAACGCCGTGCTGGTGGCGCAGGCCCAAACCGGTGCAAAGGTGGTGCGGCTCAAGGGCGGCGATTGCGGGATTTTCGGCAGGCTGGATGAAGAGATCGAGGCGCTAGAGGCCGCAGGCCTCGCCTTCACCATCCTTCCCGGCCTGACCGCGGCATCGGTTGCCGCCGCCAGCATCGGCCAGTCGCTCACCCGTCGCGGCCGCAATGCCAGCCTGCGCATCCTGACTGGCCATGACGTTGCAGGCTTTGCCGAGCAGGATTGGCGCGGCATGGCCCAGCCCGGCGAAGTGGCCGCAATCTATATGGGCAAGAAATCCGCGCGCTACATCCAAGGCCGCCTGATGATGCATGGTGCCGCAGCCGATACATCTGTCACCCTGATCGAAAACGTCAGCCGCCCCGATCAACGCATCCTCGCCGCAACCCTTGCCACCCTGCCCCAGTCTGCCGCAGCCCTCACCGGCCCCGCTGTCATCCTTTACGGGTTGTCGCCCCGCAGCGCCGCCCTGCCCGCCTTGATGGAGTCCCTCGCATGAGCCGCCCCTATAGCCCCAAAATCGTCACCGCCAATGATCTGCGGATCGGCGATGTGGTCTACCTGACCGCAGATAACCGCTGGAGCCGCGCCCATCACGAGGCCGAGTTGATCGAGGATGAGGCCCACGGCCAGTTGCGTCTGCTGCACGCCACCGCACAGCGCAACCTTGTCGTCGGCCCCTATCTGGCGGATGCAAAGCAAGGGGCAAGGGGCCCCGAGCCTGTCCATTTCCGCGAGGCCTTTCGCACCCGTGGCCCTTCAAACTATGCCCATGGCAAACAGGTCGAGGCCCAATATGTATGATTATTCCGACTTTGACGAAGCCTTTGTGCGCACCCGCGTCGCGCAATTCTCCAACCAGATCGCCCGCCGCCTTGATGGCAGCCTGACCGAAGATGAATTTCGCCCGCTGCGTCTGATGAACGGGCTCTATCTGCAACTGCACGCCTATATGCTGCGCGTGGCGATTCCCTACGGCACCCTCAACCCGCGTCAGATGCGCCAGCTTGCGCTGATTGCTGATACTTGGGACAAGGGCTATGGCCATTTCACCACCCGCCAGAACATTCAGTTCAACTGGCCGCAATTGACCGATGTGCCCGCCATCCTTGCGGCCTTGGCCGATGTGCAGATGCATGCGATCCAAACCTCGGGCAATTGCGTGCGCAATGTCACCGCCGATCATTTCGCCGGGGCCGCCGCCGATGAGATCGAAGACCCCCGTCCCTATGCCGAATTGCTACGCCAATGGTCGACTGACCACCCCGAGTTCCAATTCCTGCCGCGCAAGTTCAAGATCGCCATAACCGGAAGCCCCAATGACCGCGCCGTCACCCGCGCGCATGATATCGGCCTGCGGATGGTGCGCAATGGGGCCGGAGAGTCCGGCTTTGAGGTAATGGTCGGCGGTGGCCTTGGCCGCACCCCGATGATCGCCTTTACGGTGCGCGACTTCCTGCCCACAGCCGACCTTTTGCCCTATGTCGAGGCGGTTCTGTCGGTCTACAACACCCTTGGGCGGCGTGACAACAAGTTCAAAGCCCGCATCAAGATCACCGTGCATGAGACTGGAAAAGAAGAAATTTCCCGGATGATCGAAGAGCGGTTCATCGAGATGCGCCCACAATTTGGCGGCGCTGATCAAGCATTGCTTGCCGATATCCGCGCAGCCTTCGCAGCCCCTGCCTTTCGCGCCGCACCCACCGAGACCTATGACGCCTTTTACAAAGCCGACCCGGTTTTCCGTGCCTGGGCCGATACCAATCTGTCACAGCATCGCCAGCCCGATTACGCCATCGTCACCATCTCAACCAAGGCCCATGGCGCCACCCCCGGAGATGCCAGCAGCGCGCAGATGCGTGTCATGGCCGATCTGGCCGAGCGTTACGGCCATTCCGATCTGCGCATCAGCCACGAGCAAAACGTGATCCTGCCGCATGTCCATAAATCCGATCTGCCTGCCGTCCATGCGGCCCTGTCGCAGGCGGGCCTTGGCACCGCCAATATCGGATTGATCAGCGATATCATCGCTTGCCCAGGTATGGATTATTGCGCGCTGGCCACCGCCCGCTCGATCCCGGTGGCGCAGGAAATCGCCACCCGGTTCGATGAGCTAAAGCTGGAACACGATATCGGCCCGCTCAAGATCAAGATCTCGGGCTGCATCAATGCCTGCGGACATCACCATGTCGGCCATATCGGGATTCTGGGCCTCGACCGGGCCGGGGTTGAAAGCTATCAGATCACCCTTGGCGGCGACGGGACCGAACAGGCCAGCATCGGCGAAAAGACCGGCCCCGGTTTTGCCTATGATGAGATCGTGCCCGCGATCGAGCGCATCCTGCGGGCCTATCTCGGCCTGCGTCAGGCTGCGTCGGAAACCTTTCTTGACGCCTACCGCCGCGTCGGGTTCGCCCCGTTCAAAGCCGCGCTTTATGGCGATGAAGGCGGGCGCAATGCCGCGTGATCTGCCCATAGGCAGCGTGGCCGACCGGGTGCTGGCGCTCAACGCCCGCTACCGCCACCACGCCGCCACCACCGTTCTGGAACACGCGCTGCGCGACGATGATCTGGGCCGGGTGGCGCTGGTCTCATCTTACGGGGCCGAGTCTGTGGTGCTGCTGCATCTGGTCTCGGTGATCGCGCCGCAAACTCCGGTGTTGTTTGTCGACACAAGGATGCTCTTTGCCGAAACCCTTGAATATCAACGCCAATTGGCGGATTCTCTGCCACTTTGTGACATCCGCACCATCCGTGCCGCCCAGCCGAAACTGGCGTTCGATGACCCCGACAACACCTTGCATCAGTTCAACACCGATGCCTGCTGCGCGCTGCGCAAGGTGGAACCGCTCGAGCGCGCGCTGGCGCAGTTTG
>CBDUEF010000228.1:0-5006 GCA_965366095.1 uncultured Cypionkella sp.
TCTGAGCCAGAACAATTCATCCTAAACCCGATCCACCAGATGCCGGGACTGAACACTTCCGCTGTCACCGGCCAACGCCACATGACATGCGCTGGCCGGTGACAGCGTTGTTTTCAGACGCTCTGCTTTAGGTGGCGCGCACCCCGCGGCTTGGGGGGCGATGCAGATCAAGGATGGGACCAGCGGGCACAATGCCGTTGGGATTGATGGTCCCGTGGCTGCGGTAATAGTGCTGCTTGATGTGGTCGAAATTCACCGTATCGGCAATGCCCGGCCATTGGTAAAGCTCGCGGGTATAGTTCCACAGGTTGTCGTAATCTGTCAGGCGCTTCAGGTTGCACTTGAAGTGGCCATGATAGACCGCATCAAAGCGGATCAATGTGGTGAACAGCCGCCAATCAGCCTCGGTGATCCGGTCGCCCATCAGATAGCGCTGCTGGCCCAGCCTGACCTCCAGCTTGTCCAGTGCGGCAAAAAGCTTGCGCACTTCGGCCTCATAGACCGCCTGATCGGTGGCAAAGCCCGCCTTGTAGACGCCATTGTTGATCGCGTCATAGGTGAAGGCGTTGATGGTGTCGATTTCAGGCAGCAAATCTGCAGGCGAAAAATCGCCGTCCCTGGTCGCAATGCCCTCGAATGCCGAATTGAGCATCCGGATGATCTCGGCGGATTCGTTGCTGACGATGGTATTGCGCTGCAAATCCCACAGCACCGGCACTGTGACGCGGCCGCTGTACTGTGGATCGGCGCGCAGATAGACTTCATACATGTATTTCGCCTGCCCAACCGGGTCGGCGATTACGCCGGGGCCGGGCGCGAAGGTCCAGCCGTTTTCGGCCATATAGGGGTTCACCACCGACACAGAAATCGCCTGTTCCAGACCTTTGAGCGCGCGCAGGATCAGGGTGCGGTTGGCCCAGGGACAGGCCAGCGAGACATAGAGGTGATAGCGACCCGCCTCGGCCCTGAAGCCATCGCCGCCGGTTGGGCCAGCCGTGCCGTCAGACGTGACCCAGTTGCGAAACTGCGCATCGCTGCGCACAAAACGCCCACCGGTGCTGGAGGTGTCGTACCACTGGTCATGCCAGTGTCCATCGACCAAGAGTCCCATGGCGGTTCATCCTTTTCAATAGGCGCGATGCCTTGCAGTGCTGGCACGACCAATTTGCGTGGCCGTGCCAGCGGGGGTCTTTTGCAGGAACTGCGGGCGGGTTGATGCCTTAGTTCAGTTTCGCGGAAATCTCGACCAGACGACGCGCCTGATGGCCAATGGCGGATTTCACGTCATCGGTGAACTCTGTGCCCTGGGTGTGGCTGTAGCCGTAAGGGTTGCCGCCGGTCTTGAACAGGACGCCGTCGGTATAGCCGGGAGCGACAATGATGCCCCCCCAGTGCATGACGGTGGTATAGAAGGACAGCAGGGTCGCCTCTTGCCCGCCATGTGCGTTCTGGGCCGAGGTCATCGCCGAGACCGGCTTGTTGGCTAGTCCGCCTTTGCCCCAGACACCACCCAGAGTGTCGATAAAGGCGCGCATCTGGCTGGCCATACCGCCAAAACGGGTCGGAGCCGAAACCAGATAGGCATTCGCCCATTCCATATCGGCAGCGGTTGCTGTCTGAATATCGGCAGATTTTTCGGACTGTGCCTGCCAGGCATCGACGCCGGCGACAACGTGATCTGGCGCGGTCTCAGGCACTTTCAACAGCCGCACCTCGGCGCCGGCGGCCTTGGCCGCCTCGGCTGCAATGCTGGCCATCTGGTGATTGGTGCCGTAGCTGGAATAATAGATGATGGCGAGTTTGACGGTCATGGCCGTTCTCCTTTTGGTTAGATCAGATGTCACTGCAGAGACTATAAGCGGAGCGATCATGTTTCAGAATGGTTATAATCTTGCATTCACTGTTGCAGTTGGCGTAATGATGCCGCATGGGCGAACTTGAATCCATTCGGGTCTTTTTGACCGTTGCCGCGCAGCAGAGCTTTGCTGGCGCTGCGCGGCAATTGGGCATGACCCCGGCTTCGGTCACGCGCACCGTCGCGGCGCTGGAGGCGCAGCTTGGGGTGCAACTGTTGGTGCGCACAACGCGACAGGTCTCGTTGACCTCGGCGGGGGCGGCCTATGCTGCGCGGGTGACGCCGCTGGCCAAGGGGCTGGCCGAGGCGGCGGATGAGACCCGCGAAGGGCAGGGCATCACGTCGGGCAGGCTGCGGATCAGCGCGCCGCTGTCGCTGGGGGTCAAGGTGCTGCCAGCGGTTTTATCGCAATTCGCCGCGCTCTATCCGCAGACCTCTGTGGACGTCAACCTGTCTGACCGCTTCGTTGATATCGTCGAAGAAGACTATGATCTGGCGATCCGCATTTCCGGCCCGCCCAGCGATAAATCAACGATCTGGCGCAAGATCTGCAGGGTGCCACGCCTTTTGGTCGCAACGCCCAACTATCTGCGCGCGCACGGCACCCCGCAGCAGCCAGAAGATCTGGCCGATCACGACTGTCTTGGCTATCGCGATGATCTTGGCGAGGATGTCTGGCATCTGGCAAACGGCAAGCGCCAGCGCAGCCACAAGGCGCTGGGCCGCCTGAGCGCCAACAACGGTGAACTTCTGGCAGCGCTGGTCCTGAATGGTGAGGGCATCGCCCTGATACCGCGCTTTATCGTCGAAGGCGAACTTGCTGCCGGGCGCTTGGTGGCTGTTTTGCCCGACTGGTCCGCGCCGGAAATCTGGCTGACGCTGTATTATCCGCCCTATGAGCAATTGCCGCTGCGGGTCGCGACCTTTTCAGACTTTTTCGAGACCCATGTGAATGAGACCTGCCCGCTTTGACGCGGACAGGTCTATGTGCTGTCGTTACCGCAGGCTTGCAACGGTTATTTTGACGGCGGGGTATCTTGCGCTGTGCAGGTCTGAAGGCTGCCTGCCTTCATCTCGTTTTCCCACGTCGCGGTATCGCCCTTGGTCCACCACACATCCGCCCCTGATACATATTTTGCACCCGAGGCCGAAACCACATTGACGAAGATACGCTCTTCCCCGTCGATCTGCATGATGGCCAGCGCGTTTGCGCCGGAATTCACATATTGAACGGCAAAGTCCTCGGCATCGCCGCAAGCATAGGTTTGCGACAGGACACTGTCTGCGGCCCCGATCTTGAGGGGAATCGAAAGGGTCGTTTGTGCGGTGGCGGCGCTGGCAGTTGCCAGCAGGGCGATTGCCAAAATACTGATACGCATGATTTATTCTCCTTGGATAAATAGTTTCATAGCTCAGGTGCCCGCGCCACGGCAAGCGGTAGACCCGCGCCGGACGCGATGTATCAGCCTTAAGATCGGTCTGCGTGGTCTTACCCGCGAGGCGGGCGCAGCAGCGGGTTTGCCCTCAATCCTTGGGGCGGGTCCTATCGAATTCGGGGCTGATCGGGATGAACTCGGCATCATCGCCGGGCGGCAGTTTGAACGGGCCATTCTGCCAGTCGGCGGCTTTCCAATCCTCTTTGGCCTGCTCAATGCGATCCTTTGACGAGGAGACGAAATTCCACCAGATATAGCGTTTCTCGTTAAGGGTGGCGCCGCCAAGCGCCATAAGCCGCGCCCCTTGCGGGCCAGCCTTCACCGAAATCCGGTCACCGGGACGAAAGACCATCATGCGGCCCGCTTCAAAGCTGTCTCCCGCAACTTCAATGCTGCCTTCGGTCACATAAATCCCGCGATCTTCGTGGTTGTCGGGCAACGGAAAAGCCGCGCCCGCCGCCAGCACCACATCCAGATAGAACGTCTCGGATTGCATCGTCACCGGGCTGGTTTGGCCGTAAGCCGTGCCAAGGATAAGCCGCGCGGTGGTCCCGGTATCGGTGATGACGGGCAGCGCCGCCTCCTTGTGATGCTCGAAAGCGGGGGCCATCTCTTCGCGGTCCTCGGGCAGGGCGATCCAGGTCTGGATGCCGAAGAGCTTGTGCCGCGTGGCGCGGGTTTGCGCGCTGGTCCGTTCTGAATGGGTGACGCCGCGACCTGCGAGCATCCAGTTCACCTCGCCGGGATAGATCATCTGATGCGTGCCAAGGCTGTCACGGTGTTCAAACTCGCCCTGATAGAGGTAGGTGACGGTGCCCAGACCGATATGCGGATGCGGGCGCACATCAATGCCGCCATCTGTGATGAATTCGGCAGGCCCCATCTGATCAAAGAAGATGAACGGTCCGACCATCTGCCGCTTGGGCGAGGGCAGGGCGCGGCGCACCTCAAAACCGCCCAGATCATGCGCGCGCGGGATGATCAGGGTTTCAATTGCTGCACTATCGGACAGCGGGCATTCGGGGTTTTGGGTTGGGTTCCAGCTCATAAACTCTTTCCTGTATTTGCGTGCGAAATGACGGGCACAGCATCGCAGCGGTCATTTTGGTAGAGTGTGATGCGCCGCTATCGGCCTGTCATCCTGTCGATCCAGTGTCGTGACCTATTTTACCACTGGATGACATCGGCCAAATCCTCGCGGTGTTTTTGCGCATAGGTGCGCACAAAGGGGCAAAGCGGAACGATGCGCTGACCCTTTGCCCGTGCATCCGCGATCAATCGATCGACCAAAGCACGCCCTATGCCAAGACCGCGCATGCGAAACGGCCCGATCACCGGGGCTTAAGGCGCTGTCAGCAGGGTTTGCAGCGCCGACACCTCTGGCTGGCGCAACTCGTGGCCGCCGTCATGGATATGGGTGGACACCTCGGCACCTTGCGCCGCAAACCAGTCGATCAGCTTTTGGCTTAGCGGCCACGGGCAAATCGGATCGCGTTTTCCTGCGGTGATCAGGATCCGCTTGCCAGCAAGCGCCGGAGTGACCTGTGGTTGCCATGGGATCAGCGGATGCAACAAACCGATCCGCGCAAACAGATCGGGGTGCGCCATAGCAACAGAGGCCAGAATATTCGCCCCGTTCGAGTAGCCAAAGCTATAGACCGGCGCATCAGGATTCCGCGCCTTGTGGGAGGCGACAAAGGCGGCCATCGCCTCGG
>CBDUEF010000229.1:0-4996 GCA_965366095.1 uncultured Cypionkella sp.
TACTGGTCGGAGCGAGAGGATTCGAACCTCCGACCCCCTGCTCCCGAAGCAGGTGCGCTACCAGACTGCGCTACGCTCCGACCGTGGCGCTTCGGTTAAACCCTTGCATGCGGCTTTGCAAGGGGGCGTTGGAGTTTTTACGCATCCCCCTCATGGCCCGAAAGTCCAGCATGTTTGTCACCAAGGCGGCGCCGGTCAAACAGCCGCAGCCACAGGCTTATCCGCGGCACCGTGCCCGAGTCGAACCGTGAGCGAGTCTCCAGCACCGGGCGGTTTTTTGACACCGAGGGCTGGTCCTCGCGAAAGACGATATAGACCCCCGAGACAATGATGATCGCGGTGCCAACGGCGGTCCAGAAATCAATGCTTTCATGAAAGATGAACCAGCCGAAGATGATTGCCCAGATGATTTGCGAATATTGCATCGGGGCCACCACGATGGCAGGCGCGCGCCGATACCCGGCAATAATCAGAATGCCCGCCAGCAAACCCAGCAGAGCCATGCAGCCCATCAAGCCGAAATGCTCGACCGGGATCGGTTGATAGACAAACGGCAGAGCCACCGCCATTACCACGAAATTGGCCACCATCGGATAAAGCATCAGCACCAGCGAGCGCTCGTCATGCCCGATCTTGCGCACGATCACCGAGGTCATCGACCCAAGACAGGCCGCCGCCAGCGCTGCCAGATGGCCCAGAACCAGCGGCTCTTGCCCCGGACGCAACACCACGATCACGCCGATCAACCCCACCACTATGGCAATGCCACGATGCAGCCCCACCTTTTCGCCCAGGATGGGAATCGCCAAAAGTGTGATCATGATCGGCATCGAGAAAAAGATGGCATAGCATTGTGCCATAGGCAGAACGGTAAAGGCATAGAAACCCGCCAACCCGTTCAACACGGCGGTGGTGGTGCGCAGAGCAGTCCACCCCGGATGCTTTGGGATCAAATTGCCATCGGTGCGGTCGCTCATCAGCAAGATGGTGACCAGCGGAAACCCTAACAAGCCCGAAAAGAAGATCAATTGAAACGGGCTGTAACTGGCACCCAGATATTTCACCAGCACATCATGGGTCGAGTAGATGCCAAAGGCCATCAGCGACAAAAGCGCGCCGCGAAGGTTGGATTGAACGACAGGCATGGGACCCAAGGCAATGATGACGCGCTGCCCGATGCAGCCGTTAACGCAAACATTTTCGCCCCAAAGCCAAGCAGGTGCAAGGGTGGCGCGCGCAGATTTTCGGCGGGCAGATCACTTTGCGTTTCATGCCCCTAAATACCGACTCGGAAATTCAGGTTTTGGGCTATGATTTGGCTGTCTTTCTGGGGGAGAGTCTAAAATGGTTGATCTGGCCTATAATGAAAATGTCCTTGAACATAAAAATTTTGCCGACACTCTCGGGGGGCTTCAGGCCAGGGTGGTGAAGGGCACCGTCACATCAAAGACGGCGAATTCCTATTATATGGGCGCAGAGTTGCTCAAGGTTTTTCCTACAGCCAAGGGCAAGGACGAATATTTCCTGAAATGTGATGCCACCGGATCGGGCAGCGGCAACAGCAACCGCAGCAAGAACCGCGTTGTCGTAAAGGTCGGATCAGATGGTAAACTTGTCGAAAATGTCGCGTACATCTGGCGGCATGATGATCGGGTTGAAAAGCTTGGAGCCGGGTTCTTCAAGCGGGCCGAGTTCTATCGCAATATGACGTGATCAGAGGCAGGCTGAATATTCGTCCCTCGCGGGGGCAGGGCGTTGAATAATCCACCGCCTGTTCAGCGCGCTTGAATTCCATCGACTGAACGCGTATCTGCACCGCAACCCGAATTCAGGACAATATGATGGCCAGCAAGCTTAACCCCGTTCAATTCATGCAGCAGGTGCGCTCCGAAGTGGGCAAGGTGGTCTGGCCGACCCGGCGCGAAGTTGTGCTGACCACGATCATGGTCTTTGTCATGGCGGCGCTTGCGGCCACGTTTTTCAGCCTTGTCGATATCACGATCCGCGCTGGGTTGCAGTTCATTCTGAACGGTCTCTGATCGCCCGGCGGGGTGGAATTCCCTTGAATTCCGTGGCGTGCAGGGCTATCTCGCGCCAGACCAATGGGCAAAGGCGCGCAGCGATTCGTGTTGCGCGCTGTTTTTTGTTCGGGGGGCGGTTCAAGTAACCGCTTGAAATTACTTAAAGATTGGGCGCTTTGCGTTCAGGCAGACAAGGTGGATGGGCATGGCCAAGCGTTGGTATTCGGTAAGCGTCCTCTCGAACTTCGAGAAGAAAGTAGCCGAGCAAATCAAGACCGCCGTAGCCGAAGCAGGCCTTGGCGAGGAAATTGACGAGGTTCTGGTGCCCACCGAAGAGGTGCTTGAGGTGCGTCGCGGCAAAAAGGTGACCTCCGAGCGTCGCTTTATGCCCGGCTATGTTCTGGTGCGCATGGAAATGTCCTCGCGCGGCTATCACCTGATTTCCTCGATCAACCGCGTGACGGGCTTCCTTGGTCCGCAGGGCAAACCGATGCCGATGCGCGACGCCGAGGTGAACCAGATCCTCAACCGCGTCGAAGAGGGCGAGGCTGCACCGCGCAACTTGATCCGCTTTGAAGTTGGCGAAAAGGTCAAGGTCACGGATGGCCCGTTCGAGGGCTTTGATGGCATGGTTGAAGATGTTGATGAGGCCAACAACCGGCTCAAGGTTTCGGTCTCGATCTTTGGGCGGGCAACACCCGTCGAATTGGAATTCACTCAGGTCACCAAAGGGCTCTGAGTGCATCGCGTGGGAGGCAAGCGCGGGGGCAACTCCGTGACGAACCGAACCACTAAACCGCACCAACCGGTGCTGTGATATAAGGAGAGGCCAAATGGCCAAGAAGATTATCGGCAGCCTGAAGCTGCAAGTCAAAGCGGGCCAAGCAAACCCGTCCCCGCCGGTCGGCCCAGCACTGGGTCAGCGCGGGTTGAACATCATGGCGTTTGTGAAAGAATTCAACGCCAAGACCGCTGATGTGGAATTGGGCACGCCGACGCCCGTGATCATCACTTATTATCAGGACAAGTCGTTCAGCCTTGAACTGAAAACCGCTCCGGCGGCGTTCTTGCTGAAAAAGGCCGCTGGCCTGCCGCCCGTCGGCAAGCGCAACCGTGCCAAAGGCTCGGTCAAGCCTGGCCACACTGTTGCCGGCACCGTGACTGTGGCCCAAATCCGCAAGATCGCTGAAACCAAGATGAAAGACCTGAACGCGAACTCGATCGAGGCCGCAATGCAGGTGATCATCGGTTCGGCTAAATCCTGTGGTCTGGAAGTGAAAGGCTAAGTCATGGCAAAAATCGCTAAACGGACTGCCGCAGCGCAGAAAGCCTTTGAAGGCAAAATGAATATCTCGGTGGAAGAGGCTGTTACCCTGATCAAGGGTGCCGCTTCGGCCAAATTCGACGAGACGCTTGAAATCGCGATGAACCTTGGGGTTGATCCGCGTCACGCTGACCAGATGGTTCGCGGCGTTGTCCAGCTGCCCAACGGCACCGGCAAAACCGTGCGCGTCGCCGTATTCGCCCGTGGTGCCAAGGCTGATGAAGCCAAAGCCGCCGGTGCGGATATTGTTGGCGCCGAAGACCTGATGGAATCCATCCAAGCTGGCAAGCTTGATTTCGACCGTTGCATTGCAACGCCGGACATGATGCCGCTGGTGGGCCGTCTTGGTAAAATCCTTGGCCCGCGCAACCTGATGCCCAACCCCAAAGTGGGCACCGTGACGATGGACGTGAAAACCGCCGTTGAAGCAGCCAAGGGCGGCGAAGTGCAGTTCAAGGTTGAAAAAGCTGGCGTAATCCATGCCGGTATCGGCAAGGTTTCGTTCAGCGAAGCCAAGCTGGCTGAAAACGTCCGCGCCTTTGTGGAAGCCGTCAGCCGCGCCAAGCCGGCAGGTGCCAAAGGCGCCTATCTGCGCAAAGTCTCGCTCTCCTCGACGATGGGCCCCGGTGTGTCGGTTGATCTGGCCACCACCTCGTCAAAATAATCTTATGGGTGGCGCGAAAGCGCCGCCCGCATCCAACTTGAACGGTCGCTTTATCGCGGCCGTTTTTGCTTTCCCGCCGGGTCGCGCGAACTTGCTGTGCAATGGGGGGTTTCAAACCGGGCGCGCAGCCGCTATCTACGCCCGGTAGCCCGCCTTGCGTGATTCGTCATGCATTAGGGCTATGCTTTGTCCAAGACGGTGGGTGCCCGCAAATGCAGGCTTAATTTCCCTCCTGAGATGGGGTTCGAGACGTTTTTCGCCTTGGGGCAACCTCGGGTGATCTTGGCTCGGGACTTATCACGGACCCGAACGTGTCGGGCTTCCCGACACACATATGAGCCGGGGGGAAACCCCCACACTTGGAGTGAAACTGTGGATAGAGCCCAAAAAGAGAAAGTGGTCGACGAACTCGGCCAGATCTTCGAAAGCTCTGGCGTTGTTGTGATTGCACATTACGCTGGCATGACGGTTGCACAGATGCAGGACCTGCGCGCGAAAATGCGTGTCGTAGGTGGGTCCGTTCGCGTTGCCAAGAACAAGCTCGCCAAGATCGCTCTTGAAGGTAAACCCGGCGTTGATATGGGTGCACTTCTCACGGGCATGACCGTGCTGACCTATTCGGAAGATCCTGTCGCAGCTGCGAAGGTCGCCGAAGCTTATGCCAAGGGGAACGAGAAATTCGTGATCCTCGGCGGCGCTATGGGCAACACGATCCTGGACCAGGCCGGTGTCAAAGCCGTGGCCGCCATGCCGTCGCGCGAAGAGCTTCTCGCTCAGATCGTGTCTTGCATCGGTGCGCCCGGAGCTGCCATCGCCGGGGCCATTGGCGCGCCTGCGTCTAACATCGCAAGCATCCTTTCGACCATCGAGGAGAAGGCCGCGGCCTGATCCTGCCTCGCGTGGGTTGATCCCACTACGTTGGAAACCTCTCAAACTTACGGAATGTAAAAATGGCTGATCTGAACAAACTCGCCGAGCAAATCGTAG
>CBDUEF010000230.1:0-4969 GCA_965366095.1 uncultured Cypionkella sp.
ATTGGTCATCTTAAATGCCCTGATCGCCTTGGCATCTCCTGGCCAATTGGTTGCAACGGCCTCATAGGCCACTTTCCAGTTCGGACCGCCCGGCGTGCCGCAATCATAGGCCAGATCAGGGTTAATCCCGACCGAAGGATCGGTGTAGCATTCTGGCGTATAGGGCGGGAATTCCACGAATTTTCCGTCATATTTCACCGGCGCCCAATGCGGTTGATAGATCCACAGCATGATGGGATCCTTGCGCTGATAGGCGGCCTCCAATTCGGCAAAAAGTGCTGCATCAGTGCCCGCATGCACCACTTCGAAATCAAGCCCCAGCGCTTCAACCCGCTCTTCGTCAAAGCCGCCCCAAGTTACCGGGCCGCCCAGATACCGGCCCTTGGGCGCGGTTTCCACGGTCGAAAATGCCTCGGCGCAATTTTTCAGTGCAGTCCAATCGGGCAAGCCGGGGCAGCGCTCTTCCATATAGGACGGATACCACCACTCCTCGCGCGCCTGCATTCCGGTTTCGCCCATATTCACCACGCCCCCGGCAGCGATGGCCGCATTCATCGCTTCTTGGCCAGTCGTGGCCCAAATCTCCATCGCAACATCCAGATCGCCGGTCCGAAGTCCGGCAAATTGCGCCAGATAGTCGGCCTGAACCAATTGCACGTTGTAGCCGGCCTTTTTCAACACCTCGGCCATGATGGTCGAGCTGATCACCTCGCCTGACCAGTCATTGGTGGTGATCTTGATCGGATCCATCGATTCGACTTCGGCCATGGCCGAGGTTGTCATCAAAAGTGCGGCAAGCGCGCCGATCGAAACCTTGTGCAGGTAAGTCATTGAAATCTCCCTGTTTTTGTTTTTACGGCGGTCGCCCCTTGGCTCCGTCTACAGAAAGACTAACAGCAATTCGACACAAGGCAACAAATTTGCACAAAACCGCTCGGACTGCCCTCTAATTATGTGGTCTTTTGAGGGTTTCACCCTTACCCTAGCCCTAGATAGCAAAACGAAGGTCGCCTGATCGTGGACATCGCCAACAATCTTCGGCAATCAGAGATTCTGGCTGCCCTGCGTCGTGCCGGTGGCTCGCTGCGGATCCAAAGCCTTGCCGCCGAGCTTGCCGTCTCAGACGAGACGGTCAGGCGCAATATTCGCCGGTTGGTTGAGGATGGGCTGGTTGATCGGGTGCATGGCGGCGCACGGCTGATCGAAGATGTTGTCGAAGGCGATATCCAGATCCGGCTTCAGGAAAGCCCCGAGGCCAAGCGCCGTATCGCCGCCTGTGTTGCGAAAATGGTTGAAGACGGCATGTCACTGTTTCTGGATGTGGGGTCCACCACCGCGTTCATTGCCGATGCGCTGCGCGATCACCGCAAGCTGACGGTGGTGACCAATTCCGTCACCGTCGCCGCCAAACTTGCCACCCGCAACGGCAACCGCATCTTCTTTGCCGGCGGCGAATTGCGCGCCCATGACGGCGGCAGTTTTGGCCCCGAAGCGCTGGCCTTTGTTGAAAACTTTCACACCGATCTGGCAATTCTATCCGTCACCGGGATTTGTGCCGAACGCGGTTTTTTGCTGTATGATCTGGCCGAGGCACGCTTTGCCCGCGCCATTCTGGCCCGCACCTCGCGCAGCATCATGGCCGCAGACCAGCGTAAGTTCAGCCGGATTGCGCCGGTTTCGCTTGGCGACCCAAGGCAGGTCAGCGTGATCGTCACCGACGCCCAACCCCCCGTTTGCCTGCGTATGGCCGCACAGGAATGGGGCTGCACGATCACCGTCGCCCCCTGACAGGAGCCTTTCATGCCCAATATCCTTGCCACAGCCATGGCCATCACTCAGGCCGCCAGCGCAATCCCGATGTCTTATTTCCGCAAAACGCTGGCGCTTGAGGCAAAATCCGATACCAGCCCTGTAACTATTGCCGACCGCGAAACCGAGCAGTTCATCCGGGGAGAGCTGATCAAGACATTCCCCAACGATGGGATATTGGGCGAAGAATTCGGCGTGATCCGCGCCGAGGCCGAGGCGATCTGGGTCGTCGACCCGATCGACGGCACCCGATCCTTTATCACCGGCAGCCCGATGTTTGGCATGTTGTTGGGCCGGGTCGTGGCGGGCAGGCCCGAAATTGGCATTGTGAGAATGCCCGCGCTGAACGAAACTTTTGCCGGAGCGCCCGGGCACGGCGCTACCTTGAACGGAAGGCCGATTGCATGCCGTCAGACCAAACGGCTGGCGGAGGCGATGCTCTATGTGAATGAGGCCGAGCGGATCACTGCTGCAAACCCCGATCTATTCCGTAGGTTGACCACGGCAGGCCACACCCGCCGCATGGCCTATGATTGTTATTCCCACGCGCTTGTGGCCGCCGGGCAAATCGATGCGGTCGTCGATTACGGGCTTGAACCCTATGATTATCTGCCGCTGATCGCCTTGATCGAGGCTGCAGGCGGGCTGATCTGTGATTGGCAGGGCCAACCGCTGACGATGAAATCCGATGGCCGGGTTGTCACCGCCTG
This sequence comes from uncultured Cypionkella sp., assembly GCA_965366095.1. Taxonomy (GTDB): domain Bacteria; phylum Pseudomonadota; class Alphaproteobacteria; order Rhodobacterales; family Rhodobacteraceae; genus CBDUEF01. Next base: position 2,520 of record CBDUEF010000230.1, read on the forward strand.
CTCCCCCGAATTGCGCGATGAAGTTCTGGCTTTGTTGAACGCCTAGCCCGCATTGACCGCGGCCAGATGGCCCGCGAAATCGGGGCCATCCATCAATGCCCGGCAACGATCAAAACGCGTGTTGGCATAGGCCCAGAAATCCGCCGCCGGGTTGGCATCGGCGTGCTGGATCAGGCCCCAAAGCGTCCACAACAGATCGCACATCGCCTTGTAGATCACCACGCGGCCCTGCTCGGCGGCATTGGGCGCACGGCCGAAATAGGCGTGCAGCAGCTCGGCCTCCTGTTCCGCCCCCATCTCAGCCTCAACCGACAGATCACCCAAATCCCACAGCGGATCATTCATCCCGGAATATTCCCAATCGACAATCCACATCCGGGTGCCATCATCGAGGAAATTCTCGCAAAGCGGATCGCAATGCGAAGGGGCCAGCGTCCACGGATGCGCCGCCAAGGCTGCCTTGATCGGCTGTGCCGCTTGCACAACGCCGTGGTAGCCATCGGGCAGGGCTACGTCCTTTGTCGACAGGATTTTCAGGTAGTCGTCGATCATCGCGAAAAGCTCGAACCGAAACTGAAAAACCTGACCCGAGCGGTGCAACTTGGCCAATTCGACCCCAGCCCGCGCTGGCGCACCCTGCCGTGATTTGAACAGCGCCGGCGTCATGGTTTCGATGGCGTCAATGCAACGCGTCACCATCACCCCGCTTGCAGCATCGCCCCAGATCACCGCAGGTGCGACCCCTGCCACCTCGGCCGCACGGGCGTTGTGCATTTCCGTCGCGCGGTTGATATAGCTTTCGGTGCCCTCGCCGGGGATGCGCACAATCACCGCCTGCCCGCGCGCCTGCACCCGATGCACCAGATTGGTCAACCCGCCAAGGCGCGTGATTTGGCATTCTTTCGCCTGAAGGCCTTCAAATCCCTGCACCTTTTGCAAAGTTGAGGTCACAATTTTTTCATGTTCGCCCATCACAGCCCCCTAGGCTTTCAACCGCTGGCTCATCGGATCGTAGAGCGGGCCGTCAACTTTGGTGAGCGGATGGCGTTCGCCAAAAACCTCAACTTCGAAATCGGTGGCGGTCTGATCGCCAACAGGCAAATAGCCGTAAAGGATCGTCTTACCGATGGTATGGCCAAAGCCTGCCGAACTGGCCAAGGACACCACGCGCCCCTCGCGCAAGATCGTCTCACCGCCGTAAACCGGCAGTTTTCCGCACGCGACAAAGGTGCAAATCTTGCGCCCCGCACCTTGCGCCTTTTGCGCCTCAAGTGCCGCGCGGCCCCGGAAATCGCCCTTTGATTTCAGGTGAACGCGACCGCTCAGCCCCGCCTCGATTGGAGTGTAATCGGGGGAAATATCGCTGGACCAATAAAGATAGCCCTTCTCCAGGCGCAGGCTTTCAATTGCGCGATACCCCACGTCGCGAATATCAAACGCCGCCCCGGCAGCGCGCAGGCAATCATAAAGATGCAGGCCGAACTCGGTCGGCACATGCAACTCCCAACCCAATTCCCCAACAAAACCGATTCGCACCGCCCGCACCGTGGCCGCGCCGATCGTCAGGGTTCTGGCCGTACCAAAGGGGAAAGCGTCGTTCGAGACATCCTCTTCGGCCAGCTTTTCCAACACCGCCCGCGCCTGCGGCCCCACAAGATTGATCACCGCCCGCGCCGAGGTCATGTCGATCAGATGCACCGATCCATCCTCGGGCAACTGCGTGCGAATCCAGTCAGCATCATGGGTGCCAAAGGCTGATCCGGTGACGATGTAGAAATGATCGCGGCCCAACCGGGTGATGGTCAGATCGGCCTCGATCCCGCCGCGGTCATTGCAAAGCTGGGTATAGATCACCGTGCCGTCAGGCCGATCCATGTTTGATACCGCAATGCGTTGCAAAGCGGTCAAAGCTCCCGGCCCGATCAGGTCGAATTTCGAAAAGCTGGTCTGATCAATCAGCGCCACACCCTCGCGCACCGCGCGATGCTCTTGGGCTGCATAGCGATGCCAGCCCGGATCGAGAAAATCCAACTGATCCACCTGCGGCACCCCTTTGGGCGCAAACCACAACGGCCGCTCCCAGCCGTTTCGCGAGCCATAGATCGCGCCATGCTCTTTCAGCCGCTCATACAGCGGTGAAAGCCGCAATTGCCGCGCGGTCTGATGTTCCTGCCCCGGATAGCGCATCTTGTAGTGATGCGCGTAATGCTCGACCGCGCGGGGATACATGAAAGCGCGGGTGCCGTGATGGCTGCCAAAGCGGCGCACATCCAGCGGCCACAGGTTCAGCGAAGGCGCACCGTTGACGATCCATTCGGCAATCATCTCGCCCGCCCCGCCCCCCGCCGCGTCCACCACTTTAACCGCCGCCACCGGAACGGCCACCGCCGCCACCACCGTAGCCACCACCACCGGAGCGATCACCGCCGCCGCCACCACCACCGTAACCG
>CBDUEF010000231.1:0-4934 GCA_965366095.1 uncultured Cypionkella sp.
GCATGAGGTAAGTGTAGAATTGCCCCATCGGATCGGATTTTGCCAAATAAAACCGCGCATAAAGGATGATCAGCAGCCCGATGCCAAGGATCATCCCGGCAAACAGCAATCCCAAGCCGTCGAGCATGAAATTCGCGTTCAGCCCCAGCGCGGGTATCCATTCAATCCGGGTCTGCACCACTTCGCCGCGCAAAACGGCAGGGGCCTGAACGGCCAGCAACACCAAGGCCAGCGCCGTCACCGCCCCCGTCACAGCCGCACAGGCATTGCGCCCCGACCGGATGGTCAAACCGGGCAGCAACGCACCAAGAAAGGGCAGGGCGGCAATCAGCGCAAGGGTCATAGGTTCGGCAAATCCTCGTCGTGGCGGTGCGCGGGGGACGTCGCGGCGGGTGCCCCAAAGATGTTGCACGCGCAGCAAAGGTTCAACCCTTCTGGCGCGAATTAATCACGAAACCCTGCGGAAAGCTTGATAAATCCGGTGGTTTTCACCAATCACCCGCGGATGAAACGCGCTGGCTTGGCGTGCATCTTGCTCCAGTCCCGCGGCTCGGCTACTTGCGTAATGGCGACCCCGCACGGAGAAATGGCTATGAACGGCGCCGAACTCACCAAGGTGATCCGCGAAAGAGCCACCGGCAAGCGCCGCTTTTTGGTGGCGCTCGCCGGTCCGCCGGGGGCGGGCAAAAGCACTTTGGCCGCCGCTTTGGTGGCTGCATTGGGAACCGGTTCCAAGGCGGTCCCGATGGACGGCTTCCACTATGACGATGCCATTTTGCTCGCGCGCAATGCCCGCCAACGCAAAGGCGCACCGGATACTTTCGACGTCCAAGGCTTCCTGCACCTGCTGCGCCGGTTGCGCGTTGAAACCGAAGTGGCGATCCCGCTTTTCGACCGCGATCTGGAGATCAGCCGCGCCGGGGCCGATATCATCACCGCCACCGACCGGATTCTGATCGTGGAAGGCAACTATCTGCTGTTAAACGAGCCCCCCTGGACCGAGGCCGCGCCGCTGTTTGATCTGACCGTCTGGATCGACGTTCCCGAAGCCGAACTCGACCGCCGCCTTGTCACCCGCTGGGCGCATCACGGCAAATCCGTGGCCGAGGCCCGCGCCTGGATTGACGGCAACGATCTGCCCAACATCCGCCGCGTGGTGGCGGGGTCCAGGGCTGCGGATGTTGTTCTGCGGCCTTAGCTTAAAGTGCATGCACGGCCAAAGGGGAACGCCCTCCACGGCTTCGCCCTTCCAGACCGCTGACAGTTTCGCGCTTGCCCTTCGACATGATCAAGCAGGGCCGCCACCTGCTTTGCCTCTTGCCGGGACAACCGCTCAACAGTCTGAAATTCACTCCTCTTGAAAAACCTTCAGATGCCGCAAAGCCATGCCAGCAGCACATCGCCCAACCTGCATGGCGCGGTTGTCCTTGGTATGGCTTTGGCGCTGCTCATCGTCATTCACGCCGCCGCCGCAAAGTTCACGTGCTGGCCCCGGCGCGAAGGGGCAGGTAAACTCATCCGAGTTGATGTGTCGTTCAGGCTCCATGTAATTTACCATTCTGCAACGGCTATTAACCATGTTGGAACCAGCTGTAGCGACGCATCGCACCACGATCGAAAAAGGAGACTCTCCCGCAAAACAGGCTTGAGGGTCGGCTGGCACCCAACTGAGACGACCTGCGCAAAATGGCTGGGAATGACCCCGTAAAAGCTGGTGAACATGGTTCACGAACGGGCACTGGGCAGCCGCATTGCGTTTAAGACGCGGCCTATGGAATGGGATGTTGCCGTGCAGCGCTGGGGATGAGTGCGCAAGCCAAGGGGGCAATAGAGCAATAGGCCGCTGTTTTCGTTAGGTCTTTTACGCATCGCGCAGGGGCCATCCGGCAACCCATACGGATTAGGCGATCTAGCCCTGCGGGGTCATCGCCTTGCGCGCCTTTGCCCGCTCCAGCCCCAGCTTGCGCTCGCGCCAGATGATCAGGATCCCTGCCAAAATCACGATGGAGGCCCCGAGGAGCATCGTCCATGTCGGCACCTCGTCAAAGGCGAAATAACCGATCAGCAGGGCAAACAGCATCGAGGCATAGTCAAACGGCGCCACCAACGAGGCATCCGCCTCGCGGTAACTCGATGTCAGAAAAATCTGGCCGATGCCCCCCATCAGCCCCGCCGCTGTCAGCGTCAAGCCCTCGGTCAGGGTCGGCGTCACCCAGCCGAAAGGGATGGTCAGCAGCGACAGCATCGTCGCCGTGACCGAAAAATAAAACACGATCACCGGCGTGCGCTCGGTCATCACCAGCTTGCGCACGGTCACCTGCGCCAATGCCGAAAACAGGGCCCCACCCAAGACCACCATCGCGCCAAACGCCTCACGCGCGCCCGCAGCGTCGCCGGAAACCACCGTCAGACGCGGGGCCAGCACGATGGATACCCCGATCAGCCCCAGCGCAACCGTGGAAATCCGAAACGCCCGCACCGTCTCGCCCAGAAACATCGAGGCCAGAATGACCACCATCAAGGGCGAGGCATAGCCAATCGCCGTAACCTCGGGCAGCGGCAGATAGGCCAGCCCGGCAAAGCCCATCCCCATCGCCAGCGTCCCCATCAACCCGCGCCAGAAATGGCCCAATGGATTGGCGGTGTGCAGCCCTTGGCCCAACTCGCGCCGCATCACCAGCCAGGCCACAATCACTGGAATCGCAAAGAAAGACCGGAAAAACACCGCCTGCCCCGGCGGCACGTGCTGCGCCGTGGTCTTGATCAGCGCCGACATGACGATGAAAATCAGCACCGAGGCCAGTTTGAACGCAATTCCATGCAGGGGTCGCATCGGGGCCTCTTGCGGTGATTTCGTGAATTTCGCGCTGGACGAATGCGCGCCGCTAAGGTTCCCTAGCTGAAAGGGGATTACCATGGCCAAAGCGACTCTTGCGGACAAAATTGATCAGGGCCGCGGCGCAGCGCCCGCTGATATCGTGCTGAAAGGCGCTCGGATGCTTGATCTGATCACCGGCGATCTGGTTGAAACCGATGTGGCGATCTGCGGCGATACCATCGTGGGCACCTTTGGCACTTACACCGGCAAGGTCGAGATTGATCTGTCGGGCAAGATTCTGGTTCCCGGCTTTATCGACACCCATCTGCATATCGAATCCTCGCTGGTCACCCCGTTTGAGTTTGACCGCTGCGTTCTGCCCCATGGCGTGACCACCGCGATCTGCGATCCGCATGAGATTGCCAATGTTTGCGGGTTGACCGGGATCCATTACTTTCTTGAAGCCTCGGCGCTCACGCTGATGGATATCCGCGTGCAGCTTTCGTCCTGCGTGCCCTCGACCCATATGGAAACCACCGGCGCGCGGCTTGAGGCGGGCGATCTGACGCCCTTGATGGACCATCCCCGCGTGATTGGTCTGGCCGAATTCATGAATTATCCCGGTGTCTTGCACAAAGACCCCGGTTGCATGGCCAAGCTACAGGCCTTTTCTGGCCGCCACATCGACGGCCATGCGCCTTTGCTGAGGGGCCACGATCTCAACGGCTATATCGCCGCTGGCATCCGCACCGAACACGAGGCGACCAGCTATGACGAAGGGCTGGAAAAGCTGCGCAAGGGCATGCGGGTGCTGATCCGCGAAGGCTCGGTCTCCAAGGATTTGCACGCGCTGGCGGGGCTGCTTACCGAACGCCACGCGCCCTATCTGTGCCTTTGCACCGATGATCGCAATCCTTTGGATATCGGCGAACATGGCCATCTGGATCACATGATCCGCACCGCGATCAGCCTTGGCGCGCCGCCGCTTGCCGCCTATCGCGCCGCCAGCCTGTCGGCGGCCGAGGCCTTTGGGCTCAAAGACCGCGGCCTGATCGCACCGGGGAAACGCGCCGATATCGCGGTGATTGATGCGCTGGAAACCTGCCATGTCGCGACAGTGTTCGCAGGCGGGGTCGAGGTGACCAAAGCCGCTTTTGACGCTCGCAAAACCATCCCGCCTGTCGCCCGCCATTCGGTAAAGGCCCCGCCCATCGAGCCGCAGCACTTCCGCACCAGCGGCAACCGCGTGGAAACTCCAGTCATCGGCATCCTGCCCGGCAAAATCATCACCGAACACCTTACCTATGATATCGCCCCCGTCGATGGCGACAAACGCCCCGATCCCGCGCGTGACCTCGTGAAAATCGCGGTGATCGAGCGGCACGGCGTCAACGGCAATCGCGCCACCGGCTTTGTCAAAGGCTTTGGCCTGCAACGCGGGGCGATTGCCTCAACCGTCTGCCATGATCACCATAACATCGCCGTTGTGGGGGTCGATTACGCCGATATGGCCCTTGCCGTGCAGCGATTGGGGCAGATCGAGGGTGGCTTTGTCGTGGTGGAGGCCGGGCGCATTCTGGCCGAACTTGCCCTGCCGGTGGCCGGGTTGATGAGCCTGAACAGCTTTGAACAGGTCCGCCATGACCTCACCGCCCTGCGCGCCGCCGCCTATTCCTTGGGTGTCACGCTGGAAGAGCCCTTCCTGCAACTCGCCTTCCTTTGCCTTCCCGTGATCCCGCATCTGAAAATCACTGATCACGGGATGGTGGATGTGGACAAGTTCGAAGTCATGCCATGATCTTTTGGACAAGTAGCCGCCTGCAATCACCGTCGGGCGGATTTACTGCGCGCTTGAACTGAACCCGCGCGCTTTCATGGTTTGCAGACGAACCATTGCCGAGCAACCGGGCCTAGGCGCCATCACACCCGCACAAAAACTGAAAATGACCACGTAAGTTCTACGACCGCACCCGCATTGAAAATCGGGGGATTCCCGCTGGATTTAAGGTCACGTCATACCTCTCAGACTCATCGTCAGCGGTGCGCGCTCAGGCGGCGATTGGGACTGACTGGCCAAACATTGCGCAGACAGGTCGCGATGCTTAATCCCCAACCT
>CBDUEF010000232.1:0-4931 GCA_965366095.1 uncultured Cypionkella sp.
ACTCAAGCCGTGCGATATCGACACGGTGAAAGATATAGCCGCTTTCGGTTTCGGCGGGGCGCACGAATTCGGCCTCGATAAAGCTGACAAGCTGCAAGCGGGTTAGTCGGGTGACAGTGGCGATCACCTCGGTTTCGGTGAAACTGTCGGTCATGTGCCGGCCCCTTTCAGCAAGTCCTTGCGTGGGTCGAATGGGTGGGATTTCTGGCGCGCCGAGAGAAACGCGCGCAGGTCCGCATCGGCATCTGGGGGCACGATGATTTTCAGCTCCACCTTCTGATCGCCCTTGACCTTGCTGCCCGCACGGGCAACGCCCCGGCCGCGCAGGCGCAATATCCGGCCCGAACTTGCTCCGGCGGGGATCGTCAACCCAACGGGGCCATCAATAGTTGGGGCCGTCACCTTTCCGCCAAGCACGGCCTCTTCGATGGTGATCGGCAGCGTCAGTTCGATATCGTCGCCCTCGCGGCGGAACACCGGATGTGGGCGCACCGCAACGGTGATCAGCGCATCCCCCGCAGGGCCGCCGCCATAGCCGGTCCCACCTTTGCCGCGCAGCCGCAAGGTTTGGCCGTCACTGGTGCCTTGCGGGATGTTGACAGCAAGCGCTTGGCCGTCGGGCAGGGTGATGCGTGTTTCAGCACCGCGGGCGGCGTCGAGAAAGGGCACCTCCAGCGTATAGAGCATATCAGCGCCGGGTGCCGCAAAGCCGCGATCCGAATAGCCGCCGCCCGGTTGGCGCGCCCGATTGCGCAGGATTTCGGCAAAGAAATCGGCTGGATCGGTTTCGGGGTTGAAGCCGCTGCGTTGTTGGTAGCTGTTCTCGGGTGAATCGGCAAAATCGCGGTAGTATTGGCGTTGCGGGCGTTCCGCGCCTGCGCCATCAATCTCGCCCGAATCAAAACGCGCACGGGTTTCGGGGGATTTGAGCAAATCATAGGCCGATGAGATCGCCTTGAAGCGGGCCTCGGCGGCAGGGTCATCAGGATGCAAGTCCGGATGGCTGCTGCGCACTAGCTTGCGGTAGGCTTTCTTGATCTCTTCCGCTGTTGCGGTTTTGGAAAGGCCAAGCGTTTTGTAGGGATCGTCAGCCATTCGAGGTCCTTTTGGCGTTCGCTGCTTTTGGCACCTACTAGATAGCACGGTTGTAGGTTGGTGCCCACTGATCCATATCAAAGCGGCGGGGGGCGTGGCCTGTATTGTGCTGCCGGACAGTAATTCCAAGTGGACAAGACGCAGATGAACAAAGCCGAAGTCCAGAAACCCAAAGAATCCCTGGTGCAGGAACAGCCCGATCTGGGTGGCCGCCCGCATGGGGTTCCGGCTTTGCGCCCGCCACCGCCGAAACAAGAGCAAAAGGCGCGAAGGCAACCGTGGCTTTGGGCGGGGGCTGCGCTGGTTGGGCTCATTCTGGCGGGGCTGGCCTATCTTCAGCCCTGGGTCGCGCATCCCGCCCAAGTGGTGATCGAGACGGCAACCCTTGCCCCGGCGACCCGTGTGCTGGCGGTTAATGGGCAGATCTCCGCCGCGCATTCGGTGGAGGTGCGCCCGATGGTCAGCGGGGCCTTGGAGGCGGTGCTTGTTGCCGAGGGCGACAAGGTCGCGACAGGCCAAGACTTGGCGCGGGTGAATACTGCGGCACAAAACAGCCTTATCCGGCAGGCCGTGGCGGGGTTGGACGCGGCTTTGGTGGCGCAGGAACAGGCGCGCGCGACCTATCAACGATCATTGGCGCTTGGCGGCACTGTGGCGCGCACGGTGCTTGACAACGACGCCCGCGCGCTGCGCTCTGCCGACCAAGAGGTCGCGCGGATGTCGGCGCTGGTTGATCAGGCGCAGATCGCGTTGGCCAACCACACCAACCGCGCGCCGTTTTCCAGCAGCGTGATTGCGCTGAATGTCGAGGCCGGGCAGATTGTGGACCCATCAACCGTGCTGATGACACTGGCCGATCTGGGTGATTTGGTGGTCGAGACGGATGTGGACGAGGCCTATGCCACGCAGATCGTCCAAGGCCAGTTGGCGGTGTTGCAGCTTGCGGGCGAGACGGCGACGCATCAAGGCCATGTGTGTTTCGTGTCGTCGCGGGTGGATGTATCAACGGGCGGGCTTGCGGTCAAACTGACGTTTGACGCGCCGGTGGTGGCGCCGATCGGGCTGACTGTGACATCGAATATCGTGGTGGACGGCCGCGAGGCGGCTTTGACGGTTCCGCGCACTGCGATGGCGACGTTCGGGGCGGATAAAGGGGTGTTTGTCATCGAGGCAGGCAAGGCCAAATTCCGCAAGCTGCAAGTGGTGGATTGGCCCGCAACGCGGCTGATCGTGACACAGGGCTTGACTGAAGGCGACAAGGTGATCGTGGATGCGGCGGGCATCACGGACGGACAGGCTGTAACGCTGGGTCAGCCCTGATGCTTTACGCGCTCAAAATTGCCACGCGCTATTTGACGGCCAGCAAAGCCCAGACCGCGCTTTTGGTTCTGGGGGTCGCGGTTGGGGTATTTATTTTCATCTTTATGTCAGCCCTGATCGGCGGGCTGGCCGAGTTCATCTTGTCGCGCACGGTGGGCGACATCGCGCATATCACCATCGAGGCCGAAACGGCCGACCCTGCAATTTTGATCGCGCCACAGGGCCAAGTGCTTGCGGTGATCGAAAAAGGCCGCGTACGGACGGCCAATCTGGCCGATGCCGAGACTTATCTGCCGATGATCGAGGCGGTGCCGGGCGTCAAGGCGGTGTCGCCGCAGATCACCGGAGCAGGATTTCTGACACGCGGGGCGCTGGTCAATCAGGTTAGCGTCACGGGTGTAGAGCCGGGACGCGAGTCTGCGATTCTGGATCTTGACGGCTATATGGTTCAAGGCTCGGTGCGGTTGGGGGCGGGGCTGGTGATCGTGGGGCGCGGATTGGCCGATGAGATGGCGCTGACGGTCGGACAGACGATGCGGTTGCAATCGTCGAACGGGGCGGCGGCAATGCTGACGCTCAGCGGAATATTTGAGACCGGCAATGGCGGAATGGACAAAGCGCGCGCCTTCGTCAGCCTGGCGACGGCGCGATCATTGTTTGCGATGCCGCAGGGGGTGACGCGGATCGAGATCAAGCTGAATGACCTGAACGCCGCCGATGAGACGGCAGCGCGGATACGCGCGCTGACGGGCCTTGATGCAGCGTCCTGGACGGTGGATGCTGCACATCTGATGGAAGCCTTGAATGCGCAGGCACAGACCGGATATTTCCTGAAAACCTTTGCCCTGATCACCATCGTGATCGGGGTCGCCTCGGCGCTGCTGTTGTCGACCTATCGGCGCCGCCCCGAGATAGGCATCATGCGGGCGATGGGGGCAGGGCGCGGCTTTGTGGTTTTTGTCTTCGTGACCCAAGGGGCACTTATTGGGCTGATGGGGGGGATATTAGGGGCGGCGCTTGGCTATCTGGCACTGTTACCGTTTCCCACCCGTGAGGCGTTTCGACCGGGCACGTTGCCGCTCGATATCACGCAAGGCTCTTATGGTTTGGCAATCACCCTGACGGTCATCGGAGCAATTTTGGCCTCGATCCTGCCGGCGCGATCTGCGGCGCGGGTTGATCCTGTAACGGCGATTGGCCAATGAGCCCGCTGCTAGAGGTCAGGGAACTGGTCAAGACTTTCGGGTCGGGCGAGGCCGCCACACGGGTGCTGCGGGGACTGTCGGTCAAGCTGGAGCGCGGCGAGATGGCAGCACTTTTGGGCCGGTCGGGATCAGGCAAAAGCACGCTGTTGACCATCCTTGGCACGCTGATGAAGCCGACCTCGGGCTTCCATGAGATGTTGGGGCAGGATTTGACGACGGCAAGCGACGCGGAACTGACGACCTTTCGTAACCTGCACATCGGCTTTGTGTTTCAGTTTCACAACCTACTGCCGGACTTTACCGCTTTGGAAAACGTGATCTTTCCGACGGCGGTGCGTGAGGGGCGCGAAACCGCTGCGGCGCGGTCACGCGGGCGTGAATTGCTGGTGCGGATGGACTTGGCCGACCGCATCCAGTTTCCGACGGCCAAACTTTCTGGCGGACAAAAGCAGCGTGTGGCCGTCGCCCGCGCCTTGATGAACCGCCCCGAATTGGTGTTGGCAGATGAGCCGACCGGCAATCTTGATCACACCTCGGCGATGCAGGTAATGGCGTTGATTGCCGAGATCAACCGCGAAGAAGGCACGTCCTTTCTGATCTCGACCCATGACGAAAAGATCGCAGCCCTGTGTCAGCGGCAGATCGTTGTGGCCGATGGGCTGGTGACGGGCTGATCAACAGCGGGGCCCAGACCTTTGTGAATTGATCGCCATGACTTGCCGACTGGTTTGGGCCGGCGGAGTGTTGAAGAGCGTGATCTGGGCGGACCTGCGACGGCTGCGCTTTAAAATCTGGTTTGGCTGGTGGTCATTTCGAGCTTTGAAAGGCTTTTGGCCACCCGGCGTACAAAAGGTCCAGGAGTTTGACGAGGGCCGCTTCGGCTTCCAAGAGCGCCGATGGACAGGGCAGTTCCCGGATCTCGTCACAACTATATCTTCGAGTGAAAATCTGTTAGGTTTGTGGACCGATAAAAGGTGCTGCGATGAAGGTGATCGAACGAACCCCGGATCGACTGTTTTTACGCACACGGCCTCTGGCCAGAGGCTTGGGCCTGATCGCGGGGATGTTAATCTTTGCAGGCATCGGGGTGAATAAACTTTTCAATGGGCAGCCGGCAGAGGCTGGAAAACTCGCGATCTTGTTTGCGGCCTTTGCGCTGCTTTTTGTGTTCTTTGTGCGACAAGAGGTCGTGATATTTGATCGCACCCTTGCAACAGTCACGCTGCGCAGCAAAACGGTTTTTGGCGCAAAGGCAACGACGCTTCGGTTAGACCAAATACAGCATGCCAAAGTAGAGGAAGGGTCCAGCTC
>CBDUEF010000233.1:0-4897 GCA_965366095.1 uncultured Cypionkella sp.
CGTCCCGGCCGGTCAGGGTTGCAAGGCGGGCGTCGGTGAAGCCCATCATCTTGACGCGGCGCAAGCCGGGGGCGTCTGTTGGCAGGCCATTTGCGCGGATTTCGGCCTCGGCGTCGATGATTTCGCGGATGCGGGCGAGGAACCATGGGTCGAAAGAGGTGATGGCGTTGATCTCGTCATTGGTCAACCCGTGGCGCATGGCCTGGGCGATGACGCGGAGACGGTCTGGGGTGGCTTTGGAGAGGGCGGAGGTGATGGCGGCGCGGTCGGGCGCGCCGGGGATGGCGATTTCGTCAAAGCCGGACAGGCCGGTTTCGAGGGATGCCAGCGCCTTTTGCATAGACTCGTGGATGGTGCGGCCGATCGCCATCACCTCGCCCACCGATTTCATCGCGGTGGTGAGGTTGGGTTCGGAACCGGGGAATTTCTCGAAGGCAAAGCGCGGGATTTTGGTGACGACGTAGTCAATGGAGGGCTCAAAAGACGCGGGGGGGACTTTGGTGATATCGTTGTCCAACTCGTCCAGCGTATAGCCGACGGCGAGCTTGGCGGCGACCTTGGCGATGGGAAAACCGGTGGCTTTCGACGCGAGGGCCGAGGAGCGCGACACGCGGGGGTTCATCTCGATCACCACCATGCGGCCATCGGCGGGGTTGATCGCCCATTGCACGTTGGAGCCGCCAGTCTCGACGCCAATTTCGCGCAGCACGGCGATAGAGCCGTTGCGCATGATTTGATATTCTTTATCGGTGAGCGTCAGCGCCGGGGCGACAGTGATGGAATCGCCGGTATGAACGCCCATCGGATCGACGTTTTCAATCGCGCAGATGATGATGCAGTTGTCGGCGGTGTCGCGCACCACCTCCATCTCGAACTCTTTCCAGCCCAGAAGCGATTGATCGACAAGGATTTGCGCCATGGGTGAGGCTTCAAGGCCGCTCCGGCAGATCGCCTCGAAATCGTCGCGGTTGTAGGCGACACCGCCCCCCGTTCCGCCAAGGGTGAAGGCGGGGCGGATGATCGCGGGCAGGCCCACGTATTCGATGGCCTCAATGGCCTCACGCACCCCTGCGGCGATGTCATATTTTCCATTCGGCAGCTTGGGGGCGGCGATGATGGTGGCTTTGGGGTTTTCCAACCCGATCCGGTCCATCGCCTCGCGGAAGAGTTTACGATCTTCGGCCATCTCGATGGCCTTGCGCTTGGCCCCGATCAGCTCGACGTTGAATTTCGCAAGCACGCCCATATCATCCAGCGCCAGCGCGGTATTAAGGCCGGTTTGGCCGCCCATGGTGGGCAAAATCGCGTCGGGACGCTCTTTTTCGATGATTTTGGCGACGACCTCGGGGGTGATCGGCTCGATATAGGTGGCATCGGCAAGGCCGGGGTCGGTCATGATGGTGGCGGGGTTCGAGTTCACCAGGATGACGCGGTAACCCTCCTCGCGCAGGGCCTTGCAGGCTTGCGCGCCCGAGTAGTCAAACTCGCAGGCCTGTCCGATCACAATGGGGCCGGCTCCGATGATCATGATGGATTTGATATCAGTTCTTTTTGGCATGGCGGCCCCCATTAGCAAAACTTTGCGGGTTATAGCGACGAGGGGCCGGGGTGCAAGGGGGATTGGGGGCTTGCGCGAACGGGGTGCGGCGGAAATTGCAGGGCTTGTGTCGCGGCTTGGGCTGGCAGAGGCGCGGGGTTTGCCCTAGGTCTGTTGGGGAATTTGGCGGTGAGGTGGGTCGGGTGATCCTGTGTGAAGACGGACCAGAGGGGCGGGCGGCGCTGTTTGAGGGCGCGAGTGCCCATGTTTTCGCATGGGAACAGGCCGAGGTGGCCGGAGCTTTGGCGCGCGTTGAGGCAGCGCGGCAGGCCGGAAACTGGATCGCTGGCTATATGAGCTATGAGGCGGGGTTTGCCTTGGAGCCAAAGCTGGCGGGTTTGGGGGAGGGGCGCTCCTTGGTGCCGTTGCTGGCCTTTGGGATCTATGACGGGCCAGCGGATGCGGGCGGGGTTTTGGCCGAAGCGGCGGCTTTGGCAGGCGGGGTGCGGGTGGCCCCGGTGGTGCCGGTGATTGATTTTGCACGCTATTCTGCCGCCTTTGAGGTGGTGAAGGCCTATATCGCGGCGGGAGATTGCTATCAGATCAACCTGACCTTTCCCTTGGAAAGCGCGCTGTGGGCAGGGTCGGCTTTGGGGCTATACGGCGCGCTGCGGGCGCGGCAAGCGGTGGGGCATGGGGCGTTTGCGGCCTTTGATCAGGGGCCGGTGGTGGTGTCGCGCAGCCCCGAGCTGTTCGTGCGGCTGGAGGCGGGCGGGAAGATTGAGGCGCGGCCGATGAAGGGCACGGCGCCGCGCGATGCCGATCCGGTGGAGGATGCGCTCTTGGCCGAGGGGCTGCGGGCCTCGGCCAAGGACCGGGCCGAGAACCTGATGATCGTGGATCTTTTGCGCAACGATATTGCGCGGATATCCAAGGTGGGTTCGGTGAAGGTGCCCGAACTTTTCGCGGTGGAAAGCTATGCCACGGTGCATCAGATGGTTAGTCGGGTGGTGGGGCAGTTGGAGGCACCTGCCAGCCTGCCTGCGCTGATGGCGGCGTTGTTTCCTTGCGGGTCGATCACTGGCGCGCCGAAAATTCGCGCGATGGAGATTATTCATGCGGTGGAAACCAATCCGCGCGGGATTTATTGCGGGGCGATTGGCTGGATGGCGCCGGATGGGCGTGCCGCCTTCAACGTGGCGATCCGCACCCTGTCGGTGTGGCCGGATGGGCGGATTTCGTTGAACGTGGGCGGAGGCGTGGTGCAAGACAGCACGGCTCTGGGCGAATGGGAGGAGGCATTGTGGAAAGCGGCATATATGCAGGGGCTGGCGCGGGTCTGAAGCTGATCGAGACCTTGTTGTGGGATGGCGAGGGGCTGGTGCGTCTAGCGCTGCATCTGGAGCGTCTGGAGCGGTCGGCTTTGCTGTTGGGATGGGAATGCGATTTGCCAAGTGCGGAGGTGGAGCTCTGTGCGGCGGCACCCGATAGCCCGGCGCGTATGCGGCTGACCTTGGATGCGTCTGGCCAGATCGCGGTGCAGGTGGCGGCGCTGCCCGAGGCCAAGGCGGAATGGCGGGTGGGGTTGACTGAACTGCGGTTGGACTCGGGCGACCCGTGGTTGCGGGTGAAATCCACCAAACGCGCGGGGTATGATGCGGCACGGGCAGCTATGCCTGGGGGGCTGGATGAGGTAATTTTTCTGAACGAGCGGGGCGAAGTCTGCGATGGCACGATCACGACGGTGTTCTTTGATCGGGGTCAGGGGATGCGGACCCCGCCCGTGACGTCGGGGCTGTTGCCGGGGGTGTTGCGGGCCGAACTGGCTGTGCCGGAAGAGGTGTTGATGGGGGATGAGTTGTCTTGCGTTCGGCTTTGGGTTGGCAATTCCTTGCGCGGGTTGATTCCGGCCAGGTGGGTGATCTAGCAGAGCGTGTGGCGCGCATTGTTTTTGACTCGGGGGTACGGGCCTGCGCCCGACACCCTCAGGTGGTCTGCTGTGTTCACCTTGGCGAAAATACTCCCGCCGGAGGCCCCTGACTTCACGTCGGAGCCTCCGGCGGGGATATTTTAAAGACAGATGAAATCGGCATGTTAAATCGGCTTGGGCTTGACTTCATGCCCTTGGCAGGGTGTATCGCCACGAAACCTGTAGCCTCCTTGAAGGGGAAGATGATGCACGCCTATCGTAGCCATAAATGCGACGGACTTCGCAGCGCCAATGTCGGCGAGACGGTGCGTCTTGCCGGGTGGGTGCATCGGGTGCGCGATCATGGAGGCGTGTTGTTTATTGATTTGCGCGATCATTACGGGATCACGCAGGTGTTGGCGGATAGTGACTCGGCGGCGTTTGCCGGGATTGAGAAGCTGCGGGCGGAGTGGGTGGTCTCAATTGAGGGGCGGGTCAAGGCGCGGGATGCGTCTTTGGTCAATGCCAAGCTGCCGACGGGCGAGATTGAGGTTTATGCGACTGGTGTGACGGTGCTCGGGGCCTCGGATGAGTTGCCGATGCCGGTGTTTGGCGATGTGGATTATCCTGAGGAAACCCGACTGACCTATCGCTTTCTGGATCTGCGGCGCGAGAAATTGCACCGCAATATGATGCTGCGCTCGAACGTGGTGCGGTCAATGCGCAATCGGATGTGGGATCAGGGGTTCAACGAGTTTCAGACGCCGATTATTACCGCCAGCAGCCCTGAGGGCGCGCGCGATTTTCTGGTGCCGTCGCGGTTGCATCCGGGGAAGTTTTACGCTTTGCCGCAGGCGCCGCAGCAGTTCAAGCAGTTGATCATGGTGGCGGGGTTTGACCGTTATTTCCAGATAGCACCCTGTTTCCGCGATGAAGACCCGCGGGCGGATCGCTCGCCCACCGACTTCTATCAGCTTGATATCGAGATGTCTTTTGTCGAGCAGGAAGATGTGTTTGCGGCTGTGCAGCCGGTGGTGCAGGGGATTTTTGAGGAATTTGCGCCGGATAAAAAGACCTATTCGGATTGGACCAAGATCGCTTATCGCGACAGTTTGAAGTGGTATGGGTCGGACAAGCCTGACTTGCGCAACCCGATTAAGATGCAGGATGTATCAGAGCATTTCGCCGGTTCCGGCTTTGCGATTTTCGCCAAGTTGCTGGAGGTTGCGGGCAATGAGGTGCGGGCTATTCCGGCACCGACGGGGGGCTCGCGCAAGTTTTGTGACCGCATGAATGCCTTCGCGCAGAAGGAAGGCTTGCCGGGGATGGGGTATATCTTTTGGCGCAAGGCGGAAGATGGTTCTGGAATGGAAGCCGCTGGGCCTCTTGCCAAGAACATTGGGCCGGAGCGAACCGAGGCTATTCGGGTGCAGTTGGGCTTGGGTGAGGGC
>CBDUEF010000234.1:0-4871 GCA_965366095.1 uncultured Cypionkella sp.
TGGGGGCGCGGTATTCGCCAAAAGCCGCGCGCACCATCGCCCCCCATTCGCCCGTGGTGGCCCCGGCTTTTGCGGCGGCGATCGAGGCGGGCATGATGTTTGCGCCGGATGCTGCGGCGGCACGCAGGGCGCTGAGGGCGGCTTGCACTTTGGTCTCGTCGCGCGTTTTGCGCCATTCGGTCAGGCGGGAAATCTGATCGGCCTCGGCCGCAGGATCGGATTGCATGATCGAGCCATCGCCTGCGGTGAGCGGGCTGGGCGTGGTCTCGATCCAGCGGTTGACGCCGACGACGGTGGTTTCCTTGGATTCGATCTTGGCGATACGCTCGGCGTTGGCCTCGACCAAGCGGCCCTTCATGTATTCAATTGCCGCAACTGCGCCGCCCATAGCGTCGATTTGCGCCAGTTCGGCGCGCGCGCCTTCCTTCAGCGCCGTGACCTTGCGGTCAATCGCGGGGTTGCCGTCGAAAAGGTCGTCATATTCCAACAGGTCGGTTTCATAGGCGAGGATTTGCTGCATCCGCAAAGACCATTGCTGATCCCAAGGCCGAGGCAGGCCCAAAGCCTCGTTCCAGGCGGGCAGTTGCACCGCACGGGCGTGGGCGTTTTTCGACAGCGTGACCGCCAGCATCTCGATCAATATGCGGTAGACGTTGTTCTCGGGTTGCTGTTCGGTCAGGCCCAAGGAGTTCACCTGAACGCCGTAACGGAAGCGGCGGTATTTCGGGTCGGCGATGCCGTAGCGGGTCTCGCAAATCTCATCCCACAGATCAACAAAGGCGCGCATCTTGCACAACTCGGTCACGAAACGGATGCCGGCATTGACGAAAAACGATATTCTGCCAACCATATTGGGGAAATCAGCGGCGGAAACTTTCCCTTTCAGATCATCGAGCACGGCGCAGGCGGTGGCCAGCGCAAAGGCGAGTTCCTGTTCCGGCGTGGCTCCGGCCTCTTGCAGATGATAGGAACACACGTTCATCGGGTTCCATTTCGGCAGGTGCTTTTGCGTATAGGCGGCGACATCGGTGATCATGCGCAGGCTGGGTTTGGGCGGGCAGATATAGGTGCCGCGCGAAAGGTATTCCTTGATGATGTCGTTTTGCACCGTGCCTTGCAGGGCAGCAATATTGGCACCTTGCTCCTCTGCCGCCGCGATATACAGTGCCAGCAGCCATGGAGCGGTGGCGTTGATGGTCATCGAGGTGTTCATCTGTTCCAGCGGTATATCGGCAAAAAGCGCGCGCATATCGCCCAGATGGCTGACGGGCACGCCAACTTTGCCCACCTCACCGCGCGCAAGGACGTGATCAGAGTCATAGCCGGTTTGCGTGGGCAGATCGAAGGCCACCGACAGGCCGGTTTGCCCCTTGGCCAGGTTGCTGCGGTAGAGCGCATTGGACGCGGCGGCGGTGGAGTGGCCGGCATAAGTGCGAAACAGCCACGGGGTTTCCTTTGCCGACATCTTCGTCTCCCTGGTAATAATCTTTCCTTAGTGCAGCACTAAGCGCAATTTATCGCAAGTGTCAATTCGCTGCATCGCGGCATATTTTGCCGCAGATGACAGCGCTTGTCATTTGAAATACGCGGGAGTTTCGGCGAAACTCTGCCTATACGAACCTGAACCCCGAGGATGAAATGCTGAAAGCCACCCTTCGCCTGACCCTTGCTGCGCTTGCCCTTGGGGCAACAGCCCTTGCTGCGCAAGCAACCGACCGGCACTTGCGGATCCACAATGACACCGGCTTGACCCTTTACAAGTTCTATTCGACGAACTCCGGTTCGTCGCATTGGGGTCATGATGTGATGGGGTCATCTACCTTGCCAAACGGGTCGTCCATGCGTCTGAATTTCGACAATGAGCATGGCTATTGCAACTTTGATTTCCGCGCCGTTTTTGAAGACGGTACGGTGTTGCAAAAAGCCAATGTCGACGTTTGTTCGACGGGTGACTACTACTACACCGAGTAGGATTTGCCGTTGCTTGCGGGTCATGTCACAGTCGCGGCATGACCCAGACCGTGGCTGTCCCTTATTGGCTGCTTGTGGTGATCCTCGCCTTTGCGATGATCACCTTTGCATCGCATTTCCTGTTTCCCTCGGTGCGCTGGTTCTTCCGGCGACGGGCCGAGCGGGCATTGGGTCGGCTGAACGCGCGGCTTGATCGCCCGATCGAGCTGTTCAAGTTGGCGCGCAGGCAGGATATGATTGCGCGATTGCTTTATGATCCCAAAGTGTTGGAGGCTGTCGTTGAACAGGCGGCCGAAGATGGAGTGCCCGGATCGGTGGCTTTTGAACAGGCTCGCCGCTATGCGCGCGAGATCGTGCCGGGGTTTTCGGCCACGCTTTATTTTGGGGTGGCGATCAGGCTGGCGCGCGGGTTCAGCCGGATGCTCTACCGGGTGCGGATTGGCAAGGTGGACGCGGCGCTTGCCGATATCGACCCCAAGGCGACGGTGATTTTCGTGATCAATCACCGCTCGAACATGGATTACGTTTTGATTACCTGGCTGGTGGCGAACCGGTCGGCAATTTCTTATGCGGTTGGCGAATGGGCGCGCATTTGGCCGTTAAGCGTGTTGATCCGGGCGATGGGGGCCTATTTCATCCGGCGCGGCAGCCGCAACACGCTCTATCGGCGGGTGCTGGCGCGGTATGTGCAAATGGTCACCGCCGAGGGCCATACGCAGGCGATTTTTCCCGAGGGCGGGCTGTCGCTGAACGGGCGTGTGGGCGAGGCGCGGTTGGGGCTGCTGAGTTATATCGTGCAAGGCTATGATCCCTTGGGGCGCGACGTGGTCTTTGTGCCGGTGGGTCTGGCCTATGACCGGGTACTGGAGGACCGGATTCTCACCGCCGCAGACCAAAGCGGCCAGCGGCGGTTTCGCGGCAAACCCTTGGCGATCCTTGGATTTACGATGCGAACCTTGTGGCGCAAACTTCGGGGGCGGTTCAAAGGTTTTGGCACCGCAGCCGCAGGATTCGGCGCACCCCTGTCCTTGCGCAAGCTGCATGAGGCCGAACCTTTGGCCAGCCCCGAGATGTTGGCAGCGCAGCTGATGGCGGCGATTGAGGCGGTGGTGCCAGTGCTGCCGGTGCCTTTGGTTGCGGCCGCATTGCAGGGAAAACCCGCAGACAGGGCCGCGCTGTTGCAAGCGATGCGCGATTTGGTGGCACGGATGCAGGCTTCGGGAGCGGTTTTGAAGCTGCCGCCTCAGGGCGTGGAGCTGGCCTTGGCCGAGGGGCTGGCCCCATTGATCGCGCGCGGTTTGGTTTGGCCAAACCTGACGATTGCGCCAGAGGCAGAGGTGGTGGTGGCGTTTTATGCCGCCTCGGTTTGGCAGCGGCTTGGCGATGCTGCAATGCCGCAGACATAAAATTACAAAAAACCTGCGCATAGCTATTGCATTATTGCGCAAACATTGGATATCAATCACTCAACAGCCGCGCGATTCTGCGTTGCGGCATGACCTGAATGAAGGAGTTTCACCATGGCCCTTGATATTGCCGCCTATGACGCGCCGGTGAAAGACCTTTATGAGGTGGGCGAGATGCCGCCAATGGGCCATGTTCCGGCGAAGATGTATGCTTGGGCCATTCGTCAAGATCGCCATGGCGAGGCAGATAAGGCCATGCAGATCGAGGTGGTCGACACATGGAAGATCGACAGCAATGAGGTGCTGGTTCTGGTGATGGCCGCAGGCGTCAATTACAATGGCGTCTGGGCGGCACTGGGTCAGCCGATCAGCCCGTTTGATGGCCACAAGCAGCCCTTCCATGTGGCGGGATCGGATGCCGCCGGGGTCGTTTGGGGGGGGGGGGGCAAGGGCAAAACGTGGAAGGGCGGCGATGAGGTGGTGGTGCATTGCAATCAAGATGATGGCGATGACGAGGAATGTAACGGTGGCGATCCGATGTTTTCGCCGAGCCAGCGCATCTGGGGCTATGAGACGCCGGACGGATCATTCTCGCAATTCACCCGCGTTCAGGCGCAGCAATTGATGCCACGCCCGCGCCATCTGACATGGGAAGAATCGGCCTGCTATACTCTGACGCTGGCCACCGCCTACCGCATGCTGTTCGGACACGAGCCGCATGATCTGAAACCGGGGCAGAATGTGCTGGTCTGGGGGGCCTCGGGCGGGCTGGGGTCCTATGCGATCCAGCTGATCAATACCGCTGGCGCCAATGCGATCGGGGTGATTTCCGAAGAGGACAAGCGCGATTTCGTCATGGGGCTGGGTGCCAAGGGCGTGATCAACCGCAAGGATTTCAAATGCTGGGGGCAGCTGCCAACGGTGAACAGCCAAGAATACAACGACTGGCTGAAGGAGGCACGCCGCTTTGGCAAGGCGATCTGGGACATCACCGGTAAGGGCGTGAATGTCGATATGGTGTTCGAGCATCCGGGCGAGGCGACCTTTCCGGTGTCTTCCTTGGTGTGCAAAAAAGGCGGCATGGTGGTGATCTGCGCCGGTACCTCGGGGTTTAATTGCACTTTTGACGTGCGCTATATGTGGATGCATCAAAAGCGCCTGCAGGGCAGCCATTTTGCGCATCTGAAACAGGCGGCGGCGGCGAACAAGCTGATGGTCGAGCGGCGGCTTGATCCTTGCATGTCCGAGGTGTTTCCCTGGAGTGATATCCCGGCGGCGCATATGCTGATGCGCCACAACAAGCATAAGCCCGGTAATATGGCGGTCTTGGTGCAAGCGACGCGCACAGGTCTTCGGACCTTTGAAGACACGCTGGAAGCCAGTCTGAACCGCTGAATGCAATTGCGCGCCTTGCGGCGCAAGCCTTTTGCCTCGGTTGTCCGCCTTCGGCGGCCAGCCTCAGACAAGGGGGCTATCCGCCCCCTTTGCGCGTAT
>CBDUEF010000235.1:0-4848 GCA_965366095.1 uncultured Cypionkella sp.
TTTCATAGGAGCCTTGATGCTCCAGCACCATGCGGACGGCGCGCGCCCGCATCTCAGGTGAATAACGATTTGATGTCTTACTCTTTTCCATAGCCCTCATCCTTAGTCAGGTTGAAGGTCTCCGGCAAACAAGGGGCGGTTCAGCCCTGCCCCCTCTGAACGGTTTACTTTGCACTGCCGGTCTGAAAATGACGGCACAGCCTCGTTCCCGGTGGGCGGCTGGCCCGCATAAAAGCGCAATGAAACACGATCAGCAAAATCCCCGATCAGGGCCAGGGCCGACAGGAAAAGAAAGCCTGATCTCAGGCGGTTAAGGGGCGCGGTTACTATAGGCCATCAACAACATCGCAGCCAACCCCATGCCGACCACTACGAGTGCTGCCGGCGCCGCTTCATTCAAGCGCTCAAGGCTGGCCAGTTCGAACACCCTCGTGGAAAGCGTGTTGTAATTAAAGGGTCGCAGCAACAGCGTGGCTGGCAATTCCTTGACGCAATCGACAAAGACAACCAAAAGCGCAGTCGCAACCGAACCGCGCATCAGAGGCAGATACACAGCGCGCAATGTTCCGCCCGCACTGCGCCCCAGGCTTCGCGCGGCCAAGGGCAGCGACGGCGAAATTCGACCAAACGAGCTGTCAACGGCCCCCTGCGCAATGCCGAAAAATCGTACCACATATGCCAGAATGATCGCGGCAGAGCTTCCGGTGATCAACAGGCCGGGATCGTGCCCGGTTATGTCCAAAACCAAGTCGGCCATCCGGTGATCCAACGCCGCCAAAGGGATCAACAGCCCCACTGCCAGCACCGCACCCGGAGCGGCATAGCCTACAGTCGTCACCGGCAGAACCCACCGCGCGAAGCCACGCCCGGCAAGACGCACCGCATAAACCAAAAACAGCGCCGCGCTCACCGTGATGACGGAGGCGATCCCGCCGACAATGACCGTGTTCAACGTGGCCTGCGCCAGCCCTTTGGCCAGCCAGACCTGTGGCTTGGAAAACGCCAGCGCCAGCATCACCGACACCGGCAGCACAAAGCCAAGTGCAAAGGGAAACAGGCATAGCAACGTCGCAATCCAGGCCTTTGCGCCGGTCAATTGCAAAGGCTCAATCGGGCGCGACGCCCTTGAAGGGCGGTGAAACCGTGCATTTCGTCGGCTCAGCCGCTCGATCGTCACAAGAACGAGAATTAATGACAGGATCACCCCTGAAATCTGAGCAGCGCCCCCGGCATTGTTGCCATTCAGCCAAGTGGAAAACACTCCTGTGGTCAGAGTTTGCACGCCGAAATGTTCAACCACGCCGAAATCTGCAACGGTTTCCATCAATGCAAGGGCGACACCGGCCGCTATGGCGGGTCGTGCCAGCGGCAGGCCCAAGCGCCAGAACACCCCCCAATGCCCCTGCCCCAAGGCCCGCGCGACTTCATAAGTGCTGCCCGATTGCTCGCGAAACGCGGCGCGGGTAAGCAAAAACACATAGGGAAACAAGGCGGCCGACAGCACGACTATCGCCATTCCGATACTGCGGATTTGCGGAAACCAATAGTCGCGGGCCGAAGTCCAGCCAAATGTCGCCCGCAAAGTGCTTTGCATAACGCCGGAATAATCAAGAAAATCAACCAACGCATAGGCCCCGACATAGGCCGGAATCGCCATCGGCAGCAAAAGCGCAACGCCCAACCAGCGCCGTCCGGGAAACCGATACATGGTAACCAACCAGGCCGCACCAGCCCCCACACTGGCCGTCAGCACACCAACTCCGGCCATAAGGATGAGTGTATTGCCCAAATATCGCGGCAAGACCGTTTTCAAAAGATGCGGCCAAATGTTCTCGGTCGGATTGAGGGCCAACCAAATGATCGACAGCATTGGCGCCACAACCACAGCCGCAATCAAAACGGCCACGATTGACCATGGATTTGGCCAGCCCAGACGATTTTGCAAGGGAGGTGTCGGCACGGGAGTGCTTTTCTGAGTATTCTTATCAGCGATCATGAGTCCTGCGATTATAGGAAAGCGTTTCCCCTGTCCAGAAAAGCCATTATACTGTTTAGAAAGCAGGGCTGCACGAACTCAGGTGGCCGAAATAACATGCGGGCAAGTATTCAATGCGGATAGTCTATCACCTTGGGGCACATTTTACCGATGAAGATCGCCTGATCAAATGCCTGTTAAAAAACCGCGACATCCTATCCAAACAGGGCATCGTGGTGCCGGGGCCAAAGAAATATCGAAACCTGTTGCGTGATGCGGCGGTTGAATTGAAAGGCCAGGCTGCAAGCATCGACAGCCAGGCGTTGATTCTTGATCAGATTATGGATGAAGATCAAGCTGATAGGCTGATTCTGAGTTGGGATTCCTTTCTGTCCTTGCCGCCTTGGGTTCTCAAGGACACTCTTTACCCGGCCGCCGGTGAAAGAGTGCGCGCTTTCTCGCAGATTTTCCCGCAGATCGAAGCGGAGTTCTGCATGGCCATTCGCAATCCGGCGACCTTCTTGCCCGCCCTTTACGAAAAGACGTGTGCAAACAAGAACTATGAAGCCTTTCTCGCTGGGGCAGATCCTTTGAACCTGCGCTGGTCAGATGTGATCGAGCGAATTCTTGACGCCAACCCGGACGCCCCATTAACCGTTTGGTGTGATGAAGATACGCCGCTGATTTGGCCCGAGGTGTTGCGCGCCGTTGCTGGCGTTAAAGTGGATACGGTGTTTGAGGGAGAGGATGATCTTTTGGCCATGCTGATGTCGGGCGATGGCCTTTTGCGGTTGAAGGCCTATCAGGAAACCCACCCGAGCGGATCAATGCTGCAAAGACGAAAAGTGGTGTCAGCTTTTCTGGACAAATTCGCTTTGCCTGAACGGATTGCGATGGAGTTTGAAATGCCAACCTGGACTGCGGACTATGCCGCCGCCCTGACACGCGCCTATGAGGAAGATGTGGCGCGCATCATGGCGATGGACGAAGTTACATTTGTGGCCGCCTGACCCGGATCACGCCATTCCCAGCGCGGATTTATACATCTCGATGATGGCTTCTTCCTCGGCGATCTCGTCTGGCTTGCGCTTGCGCAGCGCGATCACCTTGCGCATGACCTTGGTATCATATCCGCGTCCCTTGGCCTCGGCGAACAGCTCTTTTTCCTGTTCGCCGATATCCTTCTTTTCAGAAGCCAGCTGTTCGGCGCGCTCGATGAATTGGCGCAACTCGTCTGCTGTTACGCTGTAGCTGTCGGTCACATCATTCATCGGGCACTCCATTGTGGTGAAAATCAACGCCGCTTCCTACCTTGTGCCTTGGGCCGGGCGCAAGCGTGCGCGCACTTGCAAGGCAAAGATTGAGCGGTTAGGCGATAGCAACTTGGGAGTGGGAGGTGAATATGGAAACCATGGGCATGAGGTTTGGCACAATGGATTACCTGATCTGGACGGGGGCCGCCCTGACTCTGGTCGGCGTCATCGGTTTGGTCTGGTGTATCCGGTTGGCAATGCGGGCCCGAAGTGCCGGATTGAGCGGCGAAGCCATGGCCGCAGTATTACGCAGGGTCACGGTTTACAATCTCGCGGCATTGGCGATCTCCGGCATCGGGCTAATGCTGGTGGTGGTTGGCGTCATTCTGGTTTGAGCCCCAATGACGATTCAGATCGCAAAAGTGGCTTTCCGCACGGATAAGCCGTTCGACAAGGGGGGCCGGAGTGAAAAGCGCAGGGTTGCGGGAAGCATGGCGCAAGAGATCCGTCCGCAAAACCAACAGTCCGCGCTGGTCGGCCCAGTTCAGTGGCCCCCCCATGCGGCGCGGCACAAGGCCCGTCAAGACGGCAACCGCATCGACGTCTCCGGGACAAAGCGCGACCCCTTCACCCACAAGACGCGCCCCCTCGTTGGCCAGAGCACATAGGCACAGGTTGGTTACAGCGCGCTCCCGCTGATCCAGCGCAACACCCTTGGGGGCAAAACGAACACCCAAACCGCTCGACGCCAAGGTCGAGATCAAGAACTGCCGCGACATCCCCTCCGCTTCGAGCGTCAGGATTGCAGCACTCAGACAAGATCGCATGCGGCTTTCAATACCACCGCGCCCCTCGCTGATCACCACACGCCAGCCCAGCTTTTTGCAAAGTGCAAGGGCAAGGTCACTGCCCGCAGCGCCAGGCGCTCCGCATAATTCGGCAACCACGCCGGTTGATTTGGGTGGATACAGGGCCAAGCCGGGCATCTCCCTTGGTGCGGGCCCCAAAAAAATTCGGGGGGGGCCGGTAGAGGTGTCCGTGGTAAACCGCGCATCCTGGGCACAAAGCCATAGATCGGCCTCATGGGCCTCGGCCAGAGTCAAGGTGGGCGTCAATCGCGCCCAATCGGCGTCACGCGCTTGCGGCGTCAGACGCCCGCTCTTGATCTGCGCCTCATGCTCGGTGGCAATACCCGCTAATACGGCGTTCAAGCGATCACGATTTTGCTCCACCAAACGCAAATGAAAGCCCGCACCAAGCAGGCGCGTCACCAATTCTGCCGACACAGTCCCAAAAAGCGCAATTCTCGCCGGCGGATGGGATGCTGAAACGATCCGCGACGCTGCGCGCCGAACCGCAACACGTTCCACGCGGGCGGCGTGGGAAAGTCCTTGCACTTCAGGCGACTCCAAAAGGCTATCGCGCGCTGCAACCTCAAAGGCCAACCCCTGCTCCGGTGGCAACAACATCGCGGCTTCGACGCAATCGACCATCAGATGTGCTGCAGGCAAGGCCCCAAGATCCAATGCCAGTCTTGCGCGCTCGGCAACAACGGCCGCGTGATAACCGGCAAACCGGCCCGCAGAGGCATGTCTTTTTGCGGCGATTATCGCCCCACCG
>CBDUEF010000236.1:0-4834 GCA_965366095.1 uncultured Cypionkella sp.
CGGGCGGGATCGTCACCGCCTCGCGGCTGACAAGGATATAGAAGGCGCCGGGATCGAGGATGATATGGCCGTCTGACGAGTGGATTTCCTCCCAGAAATCGCGGGCGGGGTAATGGGCGATGCGGTCAAGATCAACCACCCCGGTGTGGGGCTTGGCGCGGTAGCCGACCAGATCGCCGGTGGCCGGGCGCAGATCGACGGAAAAACCCAGGCCCTCGGAAATCACCGCCTCGCACGAAACCAAAGGCTCGGTTCGGTGCAGGGTCAGGAGTTCGGGATCGGTCAGCACAGATTGGCCATTGCGAAAGCGGATCTGGTTAAGGCGTTGGCCTGCGCGCACCAGCACCGAAAAGCTTTTCGGGCAGACCTCGGCATAAAGCGGGCCGTGATAGCCCTCGGGGATGCGGTCAAATTCGGTGCCGCCATCGGTGATGGTGCGGGTGAGCAGATCAAGCCGGCCGGTCGAGCTTTTGGCATTGGCGACGGCGGTGATGCCTGAGGGCAGGGCCAGACGCTCCATCAGCGGGATCACATAGACGCAGCCTTTTTCCAGCACCGCGCCCGAGGTCAGATCAACCCGGTGCATCTCGAATTCGGCCAGACGCTCGGCCACTGTGCGCCCGGTGCCGGTTAGGAACGACGCGCGGACGCGGTAGGCGGTGGTGCCAAGGCGAAGATCGAGGCTGGCGGGCTGGATTTGTTCGGCATGAATTGCAGGGGCGGCAGTAATCGCCCCCGACTGGATCAGGGCGCGCAGGCTTTGGGCGGGCAGAACACCGGGGTGGGACATCAGGCGAACTCCTTGCGACAGCAGCCGCTTGAAACGATACCGCCCGCCGAGCCAAGGGCCAGACGGGCGGTTTCGGTTATGGTCGGGCCGGAGAGATTCGAACTCTCGACCTCCCGCCCCCCAGACGGACGCGCTAACCAGGCTGCGCTACGGCCCGACACGGGGCCTACATAACGAGTTTGCGGGCGGGGGCAAGCAAGAAAGCGCATGGGTTGTCACCCGTTACGACTGTGCGGCGCGCGGGGCCTGCGACATGCGCTGTTGCAAGGTGGTAAGTCGGTCAAGCAGGGGGGCGATTTCGGCGGATTTGGCGCCAAGGCTATGGGCGGGAAGGGATTTGAGGCCGGACAAAAGCTGTGCCGCGCGCAAGGATTCGGCCATGACCGGCGCAGGCGCGGGTTTTGCAGGCTCGGCCAAGAGTTCGGCCACCTCATCTTCGGGCCAAATTGCGGCGATTGGCTCAGCCGGTTCGCTGGTGATTGCAGACCCGGCCAGCGCGGGCGCGGTTTCCAAGGCATCAAACAGCGTGGGAGTGTCGGCGACAGCCTCCGGCAGCCTCTCCGGCACGCGCCGCAAGGCGGTTTCAAGGGCAAAGATTTGCGCCGTTTCCACCTCGGTTGCGGGCATTGGATCTGCATCCGGTGCCGCGAAACTCTTGAGCGCGGCCCCCAAGGCGGCCTCGGCATCCTCTTCGATTTCCGCCGAATGATCATCGCCCGAAAGCGCCGCAACATGGCGCACGCCTTGTTCACGCAGCACCTTTTGCACGCCGCGAATGGTCATCCCATCTTCATGCAGCAAGCGCTTGATGCCGCTGAGCAAAGCCACGTCATTGGGGCGGTAATAGCGCCGCCCGCCCGCCCGTTTTACCGGGCGGATTTGCGGAAAGCGGCTTTCCCAGAAGCGCAGCACATGGGCCGGGGTTTCAAGAACTTCGGCCACTTCGCTGATGGTGCGGAAGGCATCAGGAGATTTGTCCATCCGCTATGCGCACCTATTGCTTTTTGCCAGCGGCAACGCGGTCTTTCATCAGATGCGAGGGCCGGAAGGTTAAAACGCGGCGGGGCGAGATCGGGACCTCATCGCCGGTTTTGGGATTGCGGCCAACGCGCGCAGTCTTGTCGCGGACCGAAAACGTGCCAAAGGACGAGATTTTCACCGCATCGCCCGATGCCAGCGCATCCGACATATGTTGCAAAACCGATTCGACCAAAGTGGCAGATTCGTTGCGCGACAGGCCCACTTCGCGAAAGACGGCCTCGCTCAGATCCATACGCGTTAATGTCTTTTCACTCATTTCATCCCCCCGGATTTTTGTGCAGCATGCGCGGGATAGAATTGCGAGTCAATAACAGGGGCTTGGCAGGCGTTCTTTATTCAGAATATCGCCGATGCGCTACCAGCGCAAAACCACCGAGCCCCAGGCCAGGCCGCCGCCGATGGCCTCTGTCACGATCAGATCGCCGGGTTTGATCTGGCCACGGTCGCGCCCCACCGAAAGCGCCAAAGGAATGGAGGCAGCCGAGGTGTTGCCGTGGTCTTGCACGGTGACGACCACGCGCTCCATCGGCACTTGCATGCGTTTGGCGGTGCCTTCGATGATGCGCAGATTGGCCTGATGCGGCACGATCCAATCCACATCCCCGCCGTTCAGCCCGATCTTTTCAAGGCTGCGATGGGCGGTTTCGGCAAGTTTTTCAATGGCATGGCGGAAGACCTCTTTGCCTTCCATGCGCAAATGCCCGGTTGTGCCCGTCGAGGTGCCGCCGTCGACATAGAGGATGTCCTTATAGCGCCCGTCGCTGTTGAGATCGGTGGACAGGATGCCACGATCATCGGTGCTGCCGGTGCCACTGGCCGCCTCAAGCACCAACGCGCCGGCACCGTCGCCGAACAAAACGCAGGTGGAGCGGTCGGTCCAATCCATCAGCCGTGAAAAGGTTTCCGCCCCGATGACCAGCACGCGATTCGCTTGCCCGGTTATAATAAGGGCATTGGCGGTGGTCAGGGCATAAACGAATCCGGCGCAGACCGCCTGTAGATCAAAGGCGAAACCGCGCGTCATGCCCAAAGCGCCCTGAATCATCGTGGCGGTCGAGGGAAAAGTCAGATCGGCGGTGGAGGTGGCGACGATGATCGCGTCGATGTCATCGGCTTGCAGGCCCGCATCGGCTAGGGCCGCACGGGCGGCGCGGGTGCCAAGATCCGAGGTGGTTTGTCCCTCGGCCGCATAGTGCCGGCGCTCGATGCCGGAGCGGCTGCGAATCCATTCATCCGAGGTTTCGACCAGCGCCGCAAGATCGGCATTGGCCACAACTCTTTCGGGCAAATAGTGCCCGACGCCTTTGACCACGGCGCGTATTGTCATTCTGTGGATCCCACTTCCGCCCCAACCGAAACAGCATCCTGCCCCGCCAATCCCGCCGATGCAACCCGCGCGGCAAGGCGTTGCAAAAAGTCAGCCCCCGCCAATTGGATCGCAAGGCCGATGGCCGCAGCAACTCCGGTGGCATCGGCAGAACCATGTGATTTCACCACAGTGCCGTTCAGCCCCAGAAAAACCCCACCATTGACCTGACGCGGATCAATGCGTTTTTGTAGACGTTTCAACGGGATAAGCGCCAAAACCGCAGAAAGGCGCGAGATCAGGCTGGATTTGAACTCTTGCCGCATGAAATCCGAGATCAGCTTGGCTGTGCCTTCGCCGGTTTTCAGGGCGATATTGCCGGTGAACCCGTCGGTTACGATCACATCAACGCGGTCGGAGGGAATATCGCCGCCCTCAACAAAGCCGACGAATTCATATGAGCCAACCTCGGCGGCAAGGGTCAGCATTTGTTGGGCAAGTTTCAACTCGGCCCGGCCCTTGTGCTCTTCGGTGCCGACATTCAGCAGGCCAACGCGGGGATGCGGGATGTTCAAGCCGTTGCGGGCATATGAGGCCCCCATGGCCGCAAATTGCAACAGATCATCGGCCTCGGCCTTGATGTCGGCGCCGACATCCAGCATCAGATTGAAGCCGCCGGGATTGCGCGAGGGCCAAAGGCAGGCAATGGCGGGGCGGTTGACGCCCGGCAATTTGCGCAAGCGGATCATCGACACCGCCATCAGCGCCCCGGTATTGCCGCAAGACACCGCCGCACCTGATTCGCCCGATTTAACCGAATCGATGCAAGACCACATCGAGGTGCCTTCGCCGTGGCGCATCACCTGACTGGGTTTGTCTTGCATCGTGACAACGCGATCAGCATGACGCAACGTAACCTGAGCCGCGATTTCAGGGTGTTTTGCCAAAAGCCGCGACAGTTCGGCCTGATCGCCGTGCAGCACGAAAAGTGCATCGGGATAGGCTTTGGCAGACAGCACAAGACCGGCAACGACCGTTGCCGGGCCGCGATCTCCGCCCATCGCATCAATGGAAATGACTTTGCGCGACGCGCCTGACGGATTCGGATTTTCGGTTCCGCTGACCATGGATCAGGCGCGCGTGGCGCGGCTTACGCCGCGTCCTCGTCGACATCACTGGCTTGCGCCATGGCAACGACTTCGCGAGAATCATAGTGACCGCAGGACGGGCAAACATGGTGCGGGCGCTTCAGCTCGCCGCAGTTTGAACATTCATTGGGGTTGCCAGCGACCAGAGCGTCATGTGCCCGGCGCATGTTGCGGCGCGATTTGGTGGTGCGGTTCTGCGGGACAGCCATGTCTCGACCTCGATAACTGGGGGACAGGCCCCGGATTTTTCTTTGCTGATCAGCCGCTTACCCAAAGAAGAGCAAGCCGCGTTGCAGCCTGTGAATGAGGCGCGGAACATAGACGGTTTCTGGCGGGGTGCAACCCCTTATTGTGCAACGGGTCAAAACCCCTGCGCACCAGTGACTATCCTTGCGACTCGTCCTTGCCTTTAAGGCGTTCGGTCAGCCCTGCCAACCCCGCAAAGGGTTTGAGATCACTTTCCCGGATCGGTTCGGCACCGGGGGGCGCAAATTCGGCCTGACCCAAGGCCACGTCCTTGGCGCGCGGATAAAGCGGAAGTGCCAGTGC
>CBDUEF010000237.1:0-4830 GCA_965366095.1 uncultured Cypionkella sp.
GTGTTGACCAGCCAGCAGGAGGCGCCAAATTTGGCGATCTTTTCCTGCAAGAGCTTGCCATAAACCTCGGGGCGGCGCGGCATGAAGGGCGCGCCGAAACAGGTTGAGAAGGTCGGCGTCGGCTCCAGCACCCCGCGCTCGGTGCCCGGGGTTTTCGAAGTGAAGCCCGACAGGAAATGATACATCGCCTGCGCAGGAGAAAGCCGCGCGATGGGGGGCAGCACGCCATAAGCATCGCAGGTGAGCATGATCACATGTTTCGGATGCCCGCCAAGCCCGGTGGCCGAAGCGTTCGAGATATAGTTCAGCGGATAGGCGCAGCGCATGTTCTGCGTCAGGCTGTCATCGTCGAAATCAAGCTCCAGCGTGTCGGGATCATAGACCATGTTTTCCACCACCGTCGCGAATTTATGGGTGGTGGCGTAAATCTCGGGCTCGGCCTCGGCAGACAGGTTGATGGTTTTCGCATAGCAGCCGCCCTCAAAGTTGAAGGTGCCGCGATCCGACCAGCCGTGTTCATCATCACCGATCAACGTGCGCGAGGGATCGGCGGAAAGCGTGGTCTTGCCGGTGCCAGAGAGGCCAAAGAACACCGCCGTTTCGGCCGGATTCCCGATGGCATGATTGGCCGAGCAATGCATCGGCATCACGTTCTTTTCCGGTAAAAGGTAGTTCAGCAGGGTGAACACAGATTTCTTGTTCTCGCCCGCATAGGCGGTGTTTGCGATCAGGATCAGCTTGCGATCAAAGTTCATCGCGATGACGGTATCAGAGCGGCAGCCATGGCGGGCCGGATCGGCCTTGAAGCTGGGGCAGTTGATCACGGTCCAATCGGGGGTGAAACTGTCGAGTTCGCTGCGCTCGGGGCGGCGCAGCAGATGGCGGATGAAAAGTCCGTGCCAAGCCAGCTCGGTGACCATGCGAACGTCGAGGCGGTGAACCGGATCGGCGCCGCCGAAAAGATCCTGCACAAAGTAATCGCGCCCCTTCATATGGGCGAGCAGATCGTCATAAAGCCGGTCAAAGGCGTCGGGGGCCATTGCCGCGTTATTTTCCCACCAGATGGTGTTCTCGGTCAAAGGCGAGCGCACCACATGTTTATCTTTGGGCGACCGACCAGTGAATTGCCCGGTTTCGCACAGAAAAGCACCACCTATGCCCAGTTTCCCTTCACCGCGCTGAACGGCGGCCTCAACCAAAGCCGGCTCGATATAGTTGTAATAGACGTTCCCCAGACCGACGATGCCCTGATCTTCAAGCCGCTGCGCTGGGTTCACACGTCCATTAGTCATTCTGCTTGCTCCATTTTCCGCCGGGGCGGGTTGTCTGCCCAAATTGGTCTGCACCAAATACTCTGCAATAGGGTTGGGTCATCTCTGATCTTTCGCGCTATAACATGTGGGTTTTCCGAGGAATAGGACGCTTTGGCACAGTTAGCGCAACCAATGTCGGGTTAGCGCAATCAATGTCGGATCGGCAAGATACTGCGGCAAATTAGCCATTCATTGAGAAATTAAACGTCTAATGGAGTCAGTGGCTTGGGTGATTCGCAGATAAAGGTTGATTCCTTGGTCTTAAACCCGGAATATGTGAAGAAAATCAGGCAAGCCGAGCAGAATAGGGAAGCCCAAACATGGCAAGGATCGCCCTTGTGGACGACGACAGGAATATCCTGACGTCGGTATCTATGACTCTTGAGGCCGAAGGCTTTGAGGTTGAGACCTTTAATGATGGCCAGTCCGCGCTGGATGCTTTCAACCGGCGCATGCCGGATATGGCGGTGCTGGACATCAAGATGCCCCGGATGGACGGGATGGATCTGTTGCAGCGTCTGCGTCAGAAAACCACCATGCCGGTGATCTTTCTGACGTCGAAAGACGATGAGATTGATGAGGTGTTGGGCCTGCGGATGGGGGCTGACGATTACGTCAAAAAGCCCTTCAGCCAACGGCTTCTGGTGGAGCGCATCCGCGCCCTGTTGCGCCGCAATGAGGCGATTGTCACCGGCGAAGTGGCCGTGACCGAAGAAACCAAGATCATGGAGCGCGGACATCTGCGGATGGACCCGCTGCGCCACTCGGTTTCGTGGAAAGGCGTGGATGTGTCGCTGACGGTGACTGAATTCATGCTGTTGCAGGCCTTGGCGCAACGCCCCGGTTTCGTGAAATCGCGCGACCAGTTGATGGATGTGGCCTATGACGATCAAGTCTATGTCGACGATCGCACGATTGATAGCCATATCAAGCGTTTGCGCAAGAAAATGCGCATGGCCGATGATGATTTCTCGGCGATTGAGACGCTGTATGGCATTGGTTATCGTTACAACGAAGAGTGATGACATCGGGAAGAGTGATGACATCGGTTCCGCATATGGCTGCAATGACCACAGGAAAACCGGGTGAGGTGCTTTTGGGCGAGGATTGGGTCTCGCCCGAAGCCGTTGCCGATCCTGCGCTGCGCGAAGGCCGTGGACGGCGCGGCATTTTTGCGCTGAACCGCTCGCCTTTGGCGCGCAAGATTATCGTGTTCAATCTGATGGCGCTGGTGGTTCTGGTCGCCGGGGTGCTGTTCTTGAACCCCTTCCGCGACAGCCTTGTGCTGCATCGCGAACAGGGGCTGGTCACCGAGGCGCAGTTGATTGCCTCGGTAATGCAGGCCGGGCCCGAGACAAACCTCCCCGCCAGTCTTGCCAGTATTCCGGTTGGGCCGGGCGTTGAAGTGTTCCTGTTTGATCCGGCCGGCAAGCTGGTTTCCCAGGGGGTTGGCGCGGATCGTGCAACCTCAGGCGATCTGGGCGGCCAGAGATCGACCATCATCACTGATTTTCTGGCGATGATCTGGGAGAGCGTTTCTGGACTGATGAGTGGTCGTGACACCCAAAGCACTCCGATCACTGGCGAGACGCTGGCGCGCGAACTCTTGCCCAAGGCGATGGCGGGCGAAACGGCGATCAATACCGGGCGCGGGCCTGAGGGCGGCGCACTGTTTTCGGTGGCAACCCCGGTTGTCAAAGGGGGCGTGGTGATTGGCGCAGTGGCGCTGACCTCGGCTGAAGGAGAAATTGACAAGCTGGTCCGCTATGAGCGCGAGCAAGTCTTGCAGATGTTCGTGTTGGCGCTGTTGGTGTCGATCGGCCTGAGCCTTGTTCTGGCCTCGACCATCGCCAATCCGCTGTCGGATTTGGCGGCGGCAGCGGAAATGGGTCGTGACCGTGATGCGCGCAAAATGACGCCGGGGCGGGTGCGGATCCCCGATCTTGCGGCCCGACCTGATGAGATAGGGCGGCTGTCGGTCGCGATGCGCGGTATGGTGACGGCGCTTTATGACCGGATCGACGCCAACGAACAGTTTGCTGCCGATGTCAGCCATGAAATCAAGAATCCGCTGGCCTCTCTGCGTTCGGCTGTTGGCTCGTTGCGGATGGTGAAAAAGGAAGATCACCGCGAAAAACTGCTGGATGTGATTGATCATGATGTGCGCCGTCTGGATCGGCTGGTGTCGGATATCTCGAACGCCTCACGGCTTGACAGTGAATTGGTCAAGGAAGAGGAAGAAGACTTTAACCTGTTGAAAACTCTTGGAAATCTAACCGAATACCTTGGCCAGCAGGCGGCAAAAAAAGGTGTCGAGCTGGTTACCGATTTCCCGTCGGGTGCAATCGTCATTCGCGGGCTTGAGGCCCGTCTGGCGCAGGTCTTTGTCAACCTTATCACCAATGCCGTCTCGTTCTGCGAGGATGGCGATGCGGTTCGGGTCTGGGTGCGCAAGCGGGACAACCGTGTGCTGATCGTGGTGGAAGATACCGGCCCCGGTATTCCTGACGGCGCCTTGGGCAAGGTGTTCAAGCGTTTCTATTCCGACCGCCCAGCGACGCATTTCGGCAATAACTCGGGCCTCGGCCTGTCGATTTCCAAACAGATCGTCGAGGCGCATGGCGGCGTGATCTGGGCCGAAAATATCCGCCCCACCAATGTCGATCCAACCTCCGAGCCTTTGGGTGCGCGCTTTGTGGTCGGCTTGCCGGTGTGACGCACGGCCCATCTGCAGCGCTTAACCTTCATGCCAGTTGCGTTGCCATTGCCGGGCGCGGGCTGCTGATATTGGGGCCGAGCGGGGCGGGAAAATCCGCGCTTGCGCTGCAATTGATGGCGATGGGGGCCGAGTTGGTGGCCGATGACCGTACCTTGGTTTCTTGCGAAGGCGACCAGCTTTGGGGGGCGGCCCCGGCGGCGCTGAAGGGCCTGATCGAGGCGCGATTCGTCGGCCTGTTGCACGCTCCATCCGTTGCGGCCGTCCGGTTGGTTCTGGCCGTCGATTTAGCGCACAGCGAAACCCAGCGCCTGCCGCCATATCGCAGCCTTGCATTGGCCGGTATCGACCTGCCGCTGGTTCACAAGGCCGCGGTTGACCATTTTCCTTTCGCGCTCTTATGCTATGTGAAATACGGTCGGCATGGATAGGAACGAACGAAAAGTGGTGACTGTGTCAGAGGATGGCAAGGATCACAGATTGGTCCTGGTAACCGGGCCTTCGGGTGCCGGGCGCTCGACAGCAATTCAGGCCCTGGAAGACCTGGGCTTTGAGGTGATCGACAACCTGCCGATCAGCCTGATCCCGCGGTTGATGGAAGGCGAGCCGCTGGGCCGACCGATCGCATTGGGCGTCGATGTGCGCAACCGCGATTTCAGCGCTGCCACCCTGATTGAGTTGATCGACACTTTGACGCGTGACCGCCGGGTTGTGCTTGAGGTGCTGTATATTGACTGCGATCCTACCGAACTGATTCGGCGCTATTCGCAAACGCGCAGGCGGCATCCGATGGCCGAGGGT
>CBDUEF010000238.1:0-4792 GCA_965366095.1 uncultured Cypionkella sp.
GCACCCACCATGGCCCGGTTTGTCCCGGCACAGTGAAGCGCCCCGGCCCGGCAGGCACCATCGCGCCGCCACCGCGCATCTCTGCCCCCGTCAGGCACAGCCGATAGGCCGCCGTCAAGCCGCCGGGCTTTTGCGCGATGTCGACGCCGCCTGCACCGCAGCCCCCCGCCGCCGGGGCAAACCCAGCCACCTGCACCCAATGTCCGGCCAAACGATCAGGCTGCAACACCGCGCTGGAATAGATCGCCGCTTTGGCGGGACGGTAATTTCCCACTTTGATCTGGCTTGGCGCCACACATCCCATCAGCAGACAAAGCGATAAAATGGCTAATCTATACATAACGTTACCTCAAGCCCATTGTCTTGCAGAATGGCGTTACAGCCAAACAGCGGCGTATAGGGGGCGCAGGTTTGCGACCGCGCAAGGCAATCGCCTTCGCATTGGCTGGAGCGCTGGCAAGATTTGCCAGAATCCTTGGTGCGCAGAACGCAAGTATTGCCCAAACCGCGGCCGGCTTTTCCCCAAATCCCGCCTTTCTTGAGACAGGCCTGCCCCTCCGGCGATAGCGGGGGCGGCAGGGGCTTGGCTGCTTCAGGTTTCGGCGCATCAGGTTTCACCAGCTCGGCCTCACTCGGCTTAACCTTTCCCGCATCGGGGCGCGGCATCGGCTTTGGCACCGAAAGGGCCGGCTTTCCTGATGGGCTGTCCAGCGAAGTGGTTGCGATTTCGCCGCCAGTGATCGGATTGTTTGGCGCAGGTTTGCCTTTGCCAACAGGGGCCACGCAGGCCACCACTAACAACAGTGCCGCCAGTGCCAGAAATCCCAGCCTGCCCATACGCCCCCCCTGATTGCTTGGCCTCATTGGACAGATACGCCCCATCAACGCAAGTTAAAACGGCTGAGGATGCGCGCGATGCGCGGCGTCAATCTCGTCCAGAACCGCAGCGGTCAACACCACGTCGGCGGCCTCGATGTTAACAGCCAATTGCGCAACCGTGGTGGCGCCAATGATCGGAACCGTCGCAAAAGGCCTGGCGAGACAAAAAGCGATCGCCATCTGGCAAGGGTCCAGCCCATGGCGCGCGGCTATACCCAGATAGGCCGCAACAGCCGGAAAGACCTGCGGCGTGATCCGCCCGCCAAGGGTTGGATTGACGGCGCGACGGGTGGCTTCGGGGATCACATCGCCCGCATATTTGCCTGACAACAGCCCGGTCGCAAGCGGAGAGAACGCCAAAAGCGGCATGTCTTCGCGCAGGGAAAACTCGGCCCAGTCGCTATCGAACTGGCGACAGAGCAGCGAGTATTCGTTCTGCACCGTGGCCATACGCGGCAGCCCATGCGCCTCGGCCAGCGCCAGCCAGCGCCCTGCCCCCCAGACCGATTCATTCGACAGCGCAATATGGCGGATCTTGCCTTGCGCGATCAGATCATGCGCCGCTGTCAACACCTCAATCATATGCGCCTCAATCTCGGCCTTGTCTGGCCCGCGCGGGTCAAAAGTCCAGATATCGCGGAAATGATAGATATCACGATTGGGCCAATGCAGCTGATAAACATCAATGAAATCAGTTTTCATCCGCCGCAACGAGTCCTCGACCGAGGCGCGCAAAGTGGCGCCACTTAGAGCCGCCCCGCCGCGCACCTCAGGATGACCGACCCCGGTCACTTTGCTCGCCAGCACAAGGCGGCTGCGCCCGCCGCGTGCCGCCAGCCAGGAACCGATGATTTCTTCGCTGCGCCCCACGGTTTCGGCCTTTACCGGATTGACCGGGTACATTTCCGCACAGTCCCAAAAGGTGACGCCTTGATCAACGGCCAGATCGGCCTGTGCATGGGCTTGGGCCTCGGTGTTCTGGCTGCCCCAGGTCATGGTGCCAAGACAAAGCGCCGAAACCGTAATTCCGGTGCTGCCAAGGGAAATCTGTTTCATATCCGTCTCCTGTTCACGGGCGCAGCCTATGCGGTCAGGCCCGGCCTGAAAAGCCCTGTTGCGTTGGGGCCAAAGACAGGCCTCTCAAAGATCGCTCAATGCTGCGAGTTCAGCACTCTAGTTCCCTCCCAAGCGCTGGGGCCGCTGAAACAAACCTCAGATACTATGCAACGAAGATCGCCCGGTAGGATTGCAGATCGGCACTAAGCCGCCAAACACCTCAGGGCGCTTTGGGCAAACCCAATCGGGGCCGGAAACCGTCGAGGCCTTTGGTCAAATCCACCACTGCCTGGGCCATCCCGGCCGCCAAGGTGGCGTTCAAGCCGCCTTCGGTGGACAGCGCCACCAGCATCGCCGCCAGATGGCCCGCGGTGGCTGTCGGTGGCAAATACCCCCGGATCACGCCACATACATAGGCCTCGCTGCTTTTGGCATCGCCCGTAACACTGGCCAGCCAGTCCGCCGTCGCCTGCATTTGCGCCAAAAGCGGCGAACACAGCGCCGTTGCGGCAAAATGCGCGTTCAGCGCCGCTTCACTTTGCACCACAAACACCGGGTTTTTCGCGCCGTAAAGCCGCTCAAGCGCAGCAGAGGCTGGAAACACTGGCAGCGGACAGCCGCCACTGGCGACAAAGGGCAAAGGAATGGTGATGGCAATATCGCGGGCCGGAGAGCAAAGCCCGATCAACTCTGCCAAGGGCAGATCAACCATGACCGAAATCACCGATTGGTTGGCCCGAAACGGCAAACCGGGCAAGACCTGCCGCGCGACCGAGGCCAAAAGGCACAAGATCACCACATCCGACTCGGCCACCACCGCCTGATTATCCGCCGCGATGCGCAGCCCTGCCACCTCATTGGCCAGCCGCGCCGCAATGGTGGGGTTTCGGGGCGAAACCACGATCTCGTGCCCCCGTTCTGCGCCCCCAGCCCCCGCAAGCCCCTGCACCAGCGCCGCCGCAATCTCACCCGTGCCCAAAAATCCGACCCGCGCCATCTGCCGTGTCCCTTTCCTGCCCTCGGCAAAGACTGAAATCCAAATCCCAACATAGCAGCCCCGCGGACAAAGTGGCTTGCGGCTTCGTCAAACAGCCCGCCTTTCCGGGCCGCCGCTGGTAAAACTTTGAACCGTCGCAAGCGCGCCATCCAGCGCCTTGCCCTCTTCGTCCATCAAGGCCGCGTCCCGCAAACGCCGCGCCCAGTCTGCGGCATCCTCCCGGCCCGCCACCATGGCCACACCGTCCAGCACGCGGTCGAATTTCGACAATCCCCGCGCATGGGTGTCGGAATAGCCCTTGATCAGGCGGCGACAGCGGATCACCTCCACCGCCAGATCGTAATTCTGCGGCAGATAGTGCAAAGCCAGCGCCAGCCAGCGCTCCAGATGCGCCACCTCTTGGGCATGGCGCAGCGAGCCCAAACGGCGCTTTTTCATCCCGCCCAAAACATAAAGCATCCCATAAGCGCGCAGCGAATCCGTCCGCATCCGCCGTCCCTTGTTGAACCAGCGATCAATCCGCCCCATCCATTTCGCCGAGGCCTCAACCCTTGCCCCCAGCTTAGCTGGCATCAGCCCCACGATCTCTTCGGCACGCGGATGCAAAAACTCGGTCACCTGCACCAGATTGTCCGGCTTTGCCCCCATCTCAGTGGCGATCCTCTCGGACCGCCCCGCGCGGGTTTTCAGATCGGCCACCCGAATCACATCATCATAAGCCATTGCGTTGGCGACGTATTTCGCCGCCTGCCTTGAAAATTCATAGGGCGCTTTGTCTTGGGCAATCAAGCGATCCAGCCGCGCAAGATACTCCGCACCATAGGCCAGATCCTGAAACTCCACCACCTTGCGCAAACCCGCCATGGCCATCTCGGCGCAAGGCATCGCCTGCGCCCGACCTGCCAACCGTTCCCATTGCCCCATCAGCCTTGCCGGGCCTTTCGGGCCAAGAGCCGCCTGTGCGGGCAGAGCCTCAACCGTCGCACCCAAAGCCGCCTCATACCCCGCCGCAAAGGCCCGCAGGGAGGCCTCGGCCCCCTTGCCCGCAATCGCCGCCTCAAAAGCCGCGCGCGGAAAGGGCAGCACCTCGGCCGCAGCCAAGGCGCCGAACAGGCTGGCCGAAATCACCGAGCCCGCCCGCAGTGCCACCGCCTCGAAATCCGCCGCAATCACCCGCCGCGCCGCAATTTCCGCCGCCGCCAGCACCTCATCAGACGAGGCGATCCCATCCCCCGGCACCATCTTTTCACTGACCGCCAGCGCACGATGAGTCGAGGTGATCAGCGTGGTGCGATCCGGCGTCACAAAGCCGCGCAGGATCGAGCGCCCCGCCTCCATCATCTCGGCCGTGACCATCACATCCACATCGCCCGCCGCAGGCATCAGCGAAAACACCGGAGGCTCGCCGCCCGCAGGGGCCATCTCGATATAGTAAACCGTGGCCCCGGTGCGCTGCGACACCCCCGCCACACTGGTCGCCTGCGCCACATAGCCGTTGGCCCGCGCCACCGCCTCCACCCATCCGGTGAAAACCCCGCCGCCCTGCCCGCCCAGCGCGTAAAGTGCCAGCTTGATCACGCTCATTCAAACACCAACCGTTTTGCATCGCGCCTGCGTTGCAGCCACCCAA
The DNA here is from genome assembly GCA_965366095.1 of uncultured Cypionkella sp. Lineage (GTDB taxonomy): Bacteria > Pseudomonadota > Alphaproteobacteria > Rhodobacterales > Rhodobacteraceae > CBDUEF01. The sequence continues at coordinate 4,563 of CBDUEF010000238.1, forward strand.
TCACGCGGGCGCGCATCCCCGCCCGCCAACGCTCAAATCCCGAAGGATTATGCACCACATCGGCGCGGTAAAACGACGGGCACAGCACCGCCGCATCGGCCACCTCGCCGCAATTGCCACAGCCGACACAAGATTGATCAATCGAGGCCACCGGATCATCGCGCAGCGGATCATCCAGCCGTTTCAAGGATAAAGACGGGCATCCCGAGAGCCGGATACAGGCATGATCG
>CBDUEF010000239.1:0-4772 GCA_965366095.1 uncultured Cypionkella sp.
GGATCGAACGAGAGGCAGTAGAACCGCTGCGCATCAACTATGTTTCTTTGTCGAAAGATCCAAAGGACGTCTTGGCGCAATTACTTTCTGCGCTGCACCTTGATCCAGCCCAAGCTCAGTTTGTCGAGACACCAACAGCAAAGCTTGCCGACGCATTGAGCTTCAAATGGCGAGAACAGTTTGTAAGCGATAACTGATACCCGCTTCGTTTCACCAAATGACCGTAACGCCGCATATCCGTCATTCAAACATGTTCCAAAAACGCTCGTTTTTGGAACATGCGTTACGACCCGTCAACGCTGTGGCCAAAAACCCTTTTCAAAACTCTCGTGATTGTTGAACGTTTTTGCCAAACCGAGAAACCTTGAAAGCAGGCGGGCCATATCGGCCCGCCCTTTTCCGATCACTTCAAGGCGGCGGTGACGATGACCTCGACCTTATATTCGGGTGTGGCCAGTTTTGCCTCACCCGTTGCGCGGGCGGGGGTGTGGCCTTTGGGCACCCAGGCGTCCCAGACCTTGTTCATATCGGCAAAGCCCGACATATCGGCCAGCCAGATTTGGGTGGACAGAATCCGGGTTTTGTCGGTGCCTGCGGCGGCGAGGATGCGGTCAACCTCGGCGAGGCAGGTGCGGGTCTGCGCCTCGACCGACTCGCCGGGTTTGCCGACCTGACCGGCCAGCCAGATGATGCCGTTGTAGCAGACACCTTCCGACATGCGTGCGCCGGTGCCGATGCGTTTGATCTCGTTGCTCATGGTTTTCTCCTGATTGCGATGGGTTTTGCTAGCGGGTTGGGGCGCAAATGGGAAGTGCTTCCCTGACCGGCGGGTTTCGCCATGGGGATGGGCGGGTATTTGCTCACGGTCTTGTCACGAACTTGAAATGTTGCGTGATGAACGGGTAACCAGCAGCCGAGCTTATCAACACTGGTGCCTGATGCTGACCAAATCCCTTTCCGCGCTGATGATCGCCGTGGTTCTTCTTGCTCCGGTTTCGGGAGCCTATGCTGAAACTGCGCAGCCAAGGCCGCTTTTCTTCAAACTGTTTGGTCACAAGACCTCGGCGCTTAGCCTAAAGCCCGGCAAGGCCGGAGCCGAGCGGGCCGAAGTGAAGGCCGCTGTTGCTGAAGCCATCGCCACCAAGCCGCGTGGTCGGATCTGGTGCGTGCCGTTTGCGCGTGAGGTTGCGGGGATTGATCTGCGCGGCAATGCGGCAACCTGGTGGAAGCAGGCGGCTGGTCGCTATGAGCGCGGTAACACGCCGAAAGTTGGGGCGGTGATGAATTTCGCCTCCAGCCGCGCGATGCCGATGGGGCATGTGGCGGTGGTATCGAGTGTGATCAACGCGCGGGAAGTTCTGGTTGATCAGGCCAATTGGGTGCGCAATCGGATCACTCAAGACACGCGGGTCGTCGACGTTTCGGCGCGGGGCGATTGGTCGAAGGTGAAAGTGGACAATGGGAACGGCTCGCTGGGCCGGGTTAATCCGGTATACGGCTTTATCTACAACTGATCCTTCAGGTTTCGCAAAAACAAGGCGCAGGACTCGGTCGAGTGCTGCGCTTTTTAAATGGTGTGGAATTTTGGAGCGGGTGAAGGGAATCGAACCCTCGTCATTTGGTTGGGAACCAAAAGCTTTGCCATTAAGCTACACCCGCAGCAGAGATTTAAATAGCCGCTGGCAGCGTGAAGTGCAAGATGCGGCGAAACAGTATCACCACCGCGCCACCGCATTTATATCCTGTGCCCTTGCCGAGTGTGGTCCTGCGTTGGCGGGCAGAGGCCTGCGGGCAATGGGCTGGTCGCGCATTCCAGCTCCACTGAATTCGCTTATGGCTAGAAACGCTGGAAGCGTCATTGGGCATCGTGACGACCGGGAGCGGGCTTCGAAAACTCTTGCGAAGTGCCCTCCTTTTGCGTCGCTGCATGCCAAGGCGTGCCCGAATTTGGGCCGCCTTGGCTTGAAACGAGCCTGCAGGCCGCGCGTTTGGCGCGGGGGCTAGGGTTTGGTCAGTGTCACCTCAACCCGTTCGCCGGCTTTGATGGTCACCGTTTTTTCAGCGCTGATCTCGCCCCATTTGGCCACAGCGATCACATCGCCGGCGGTTCCGGTGCGGTTGATCTCTTCGCCATAATCGAAATCAAGCGATTTGCGGTTGCCGTTGATGTCGGTCTTGGCGTTGAAGATCTCGATAGAGGTGGCACCGGGGGCTTTGACATTGATCACCCCGGCGTTGAGAATCACTTTCACATCGGTGCGCTCGCCGATCTTCACGGTGAAGGGGGTTTCGCCATTGGCCCAATTTTGGGACACGACGGCAATATAATCGCCCGGTGGCAGGGCGACCTTTCCGCCCGCGCCATAGGTGGTGCCGAAACTGGTCTGGCTGCCGTCGATCTTCTTTTGTGCAGACAAGACCTGAACCAAGTGCGCGCCATCCTCCATCAGCATGCCATCGACATAATAGCCCTCGATGGCAGCCACGCCGCTGCCGATCAGCAGATTGCGTTCGACATCGTCGCCAGCGGCCAAGGTTTGGGTCTCGGCGATCTCGGCAGAGCCGATAGAGCCTGTCAGGGTGATTTCGCCCGCAGACACATAGAACCGGCTGTCGCCATATTGGGTGGTGTTGATGCCACCGGCTGCGGTGAGTTGAACGGCGGCCCCGTCAAGCACCGGGCCGCCCTCGACACCGATGGGATGCACGATAATGCGGGCGGCGTTCATGTTGATTTCAGGCGCGGTCAGGGCGTCGGCGGTAAAGCTGACATCGCTTTCAACGGTGACAGTGCCCATCTGCGTGACCAAGCGGTAATCGCCCGGATCGACCTTGGCTTTCATGGCGTTATATTCGGTCCAGATCCGGTCTCCGGTGCTGCCATCGGCGTTTTTGCTGTGCAATTCCCAGGAAATATCGGTGCTGTCGTCGGGTTTGGGCACGCCGGGGGCCATCACCACGGTGGGAATGAAATTATACTCCAGCGCTGCGGGCGGCGCGGGTGCAACAGGGTCAGGTTCGGGGGCGGAGACCATGGTGGTTTCCAGCGCCAGCGTCAGGCTGGCCAGATCGTCGGCGACGATGTATTTGCCGCCGGTGTTTTCGGCCAGACAAGCCACCTGCTTGCCCTCATCTGCGGTCAGGCCAAAGCCGACGACATGGGCGGTGAAATCAACGCCGGATTTCTCAAGCTCTAGCCCCAGCGCGCAAGGATCGGCCGCGCAGGTTTCAATGCCGTCGGTGATCAGGATGACGGTGGCCTTTTCTTCGGTCGAGCGCAGATCGGCGGCGGCTTGGCGGACGGCCTCGGTCAAAGGCGTTTTGCCCAGGAATTGCATCTTGGCGGCGGCGGCCTCGATTTGTTTCGCGGTGCCTTTGGCGGGGGGCACGATCAGCTCGATATCAGAGCAAGAGCCTTTCTCGCGGTGCCCATAGGCCATCAGGCCCAGTTCGGTATCGGCGGGGATGGATTTCAGCACCTCGGCCAGCGCGTCGCGGGCGATTTCCAGCTTGGGCCGCCCGTCAATCTGGCCCCACATCGAGCCAGAGCCATCCAGAACGATGATCGAGCGACCGTCAGCCGCAGCAAGTGAGGGCAGGGCAAGGGCGGCAACGATGGCAAGGGATTTAAAAAGGGTGGGCAGGGGGTTTGAAAGGAGCATCGGAAAACCTCGATTGAAAGCGCAATGGGGGTTAGCCTAGTCCAGACGCCCCAAAATGCAACGGGCCTTCGAAAAGTAAATCCGAAGGCCCTGCCACAGGCGGCGGGTTTGGGGACATTGAGAGGCCCGCCGCCGGGGAGATGCGCGCGCGGGTGACCGCCGCGCGCCCATCCACTTACATTTTCGGCAGCATCACAGTGTCGATCACATGGATCACGCCGTTCGATTGCACAACATCGGCGATGGTGACGGTTGCGACATCACCGGCCTCATCGGTCAGCTTGACCATATCGCCGTCAAGGCTGGCCTGAAGGGTGCAGCCGCCCAGCGTTGGCACCGGATGCGAGCCGCCATCCGCCTTGATCATGCCCACAAGTGCTTCGGCCATCACGGCTTTGCCAACCACATGGCAGGTGAGGATTTTCACCAATGTATCCTTGTTTTCAGGCTTTAGCAGGTTCTCGACCGTGCCTGCGGGCAGTTTTGCAAAGGCCTCATTGGTGGGGGCAAAGACGGTGAAAGGGCCTGCGCCCGACAGAGTATCCACCAAGCCTGCGGCCTGAACGGCGGCGACCAGCGTGGTGTGGTCTTTCGAGTTCACGGCATTTTCGACGATGTTTTTGGTCTCAAACATCGCGGCGCCGCCGACCATCGGGTTTTCGGCCATGGCAACAGTGCCAAAAGCGGTGGAAAGGGCGATTGCGGCGGTGGCCAAACGGATGAATTTCATGATCGTCTCCAGGGTTTCGAGGCCGGGTCATTCCTGCCTTACCCCCTCAGATACGGATGCACTTTGCGCGAAGTTTCAGGGCTGCGAAAAATAATTCAGATTTTTTTCGCGGGGGCCATGCTGCCTGCGGCGATGACCGGGCCGGTGGGCGCACCTGTGGGCGAGCCGCCCTTGGGTTCCAGGCTGACGGCCAGCACGATCCCGGCCCCGGCATCGGGCAGGGCAAAGCTGGCGGTTTGACCAATGATCAGGCCCAGCGAGACCGGGGCAGCGTCACCCTTGATCAGCCACAGCTCATAAGAGTGCTCGGCATCAGACGTGTCGCCTGCGCTGCGGGTGAGGGTGAGTTCATGGCCCGAAATCACCGCCTCATAGCGCAG
>CBDUEF010000240.1:0-4758 GCA_965366095.1 uncultured Cypionkella sp.
AGCCAGCGGCTCAGCGCGGCCTCATCGCGGATACATTCGTATTTTGAGGCGTCAAAGGGCAGTTGCGCGGGGGCCTCGGCAGCATCATGGGCGCCCTTAACATGCATGCCGCGTCCGGCATCCAACAGCGGCGCTTCAACTTTCAGCTTTTCGGCAACGCGTTTGGTAAGGGTCTGAAACTCCATCTCTTTCAGGAATCCCATCACCACATCCGGCTCGGGGGCTTTCAGATCAAGCGTGTCCAGCGGCACATCAAGCACCATATGGCCGTCGAGCGTCACCAACTGGCGTGAGACGCGAATCAGGTCGGCATTTTCGACCAGCGCCTCGCGGCGTTTGGGCTGCTTGATCTCACCTGCGCGGGCCAACAGCGTCTCCAGATCGCCGTATTCTTGGATCAACAAAGCGGCGGTTTTGATCCCTATGCCCGGCGCGCCCGGCACGTTATCGGTGGAATCTCCGGCCAAGGACTGCACATCAACCACGCGATTGGGGGCGACGCCGAATTTCTCGAACACTTCATCCGGACCTATGCGTTTGTTCTTCATCGGGTCGAGCATATCGACCCCCGGCCCGATCAGTTGCATCAGGTCTTTGTCCGAGGAGATGATGGTGGCCGTCCCCCCCGCCTCAACTGCGCGGCGGGCAAGGGTTGCGATGATGTCATCGGCCTCAAAGCCTTCAACCTCGATGCAAGGCACGTTGAAGGCACGGGCGGCGGCGCGGGTAAAGGCAAATTGCGGGCGCAGGTCTTCGGGCAATTCGGGGCGGTTGGCCTTATACAGCGGGTAGATGTCGTTGCGGAAGGTTTTCGATCCGGCATCGAAAATCACCGCGATATGGGTGGGGGTGGTTTCCTTGCGGCTGGCGGTCAACTCTCCCCACAAAAGGTTGCAAAACCCTGCAACCGCGCCTACGGGCATACCGTCGGATTTGCGCGTCAGCGGCGGCAATGCGTGATAGGCGCGGAAGATAAAGGCCGAGCCGTCGATGAGGTGAAGATGGTTGCCCTTGCCGAAAGCCATATGTCGCCCGCCCCTTGATCTATGGCCCCCAGTATTGCCACGAAGCGCGCAGGCTTGCCACCCATTCCGCCGCTAACTGTTCTGCCAATCCAGCGCAAAAGTTACCGATTGCGGCGTGGGCGTCCAACGGCCAAAGGGCAACCCTGCCGCAAGCAGCACCTCGCCCAGCCAGACATTGCCGTTATACAGCAGCGAACTTGCGCCAATGGCTGCGTAAAGCGGCCGATCTGGCGCAACGGGCACAACACCGCGCGCCTGATCACGCGAAAACGCGGCATCTACCGCCGCCAGCAGCGCAGTGAATTGCGGCTCGGACAGGGTGAAGAACCGCAATCCCTTCACTCCCTGAACATTTCCTGCCAAACCCAACTCGATCAGAGCCCTATCGCCCGCCATCGCGTGCAACATCGGCAAAACCCCCGGCGCGCGCATCATCTCGGCCCCGCCGCGCCCGATCAGCAGCCATTCCGCCACCGGATTATCAACATCAAGGCCCTGCACTTTGGCAAAGCCATAGCGCTCGCGCAGCTCTGGCATCAAAGGCAGCATCAGATCAAAGCGAAATGGCCCGCGCGCAATCCCGACAAGAATTTCAGTGCCGGGTTGCAAGCTGGCACGCGCTCCCGGCAGCATCGCCCCGACCGAGGCCGCGCCATAGAACCAAATCGGCAGCGACATCACAAGGATCGCCACCAACAACGCGCGCCTCAGCGCAGAGCCAACTGGATGCAACGGTTTCAGTGGTCGTCGTGGGCGTGAGCTTGGTCGATCTGATAACGCTTGTCGCAATAGCCACATTCCACAAATCCGCTCGCTTGTGGAATGGTCAGCCAAACGCGCGGATGGCCCAAAGCGCCTTCGCCGCCGTCACAGGCCACTTTCCAATGGGTGACAATTTCGGTCTCGGGGGCTGCTATCGGCATCGGTCTTTCCTTTTGAACTCCTGCTCAGTCTAACCTCTGCACCGCCACGGGCAAGAGGGACATTGCACAGCCTATTTGCACTTTGCCCAAATACTCCCCGCGGAGCGTTCCCGGCCAGCAAAGCAAACCGCCCCACCCCCCTAGGCCCCGATCAGCCGCGCCCGTGCCTTCATGGCGTGCAACCACCCCAACCCATGCACGGTTGCCCGCGCCGGGCGGTACTCGGCGGCAACAAAGCCCTGATAGCCCATCGCGTCCAATTCGGTGCAAAGCCCGGTCAGATCGAACCCACCCCCCCCCGGCTCATTGCGGGTAGGAAAGCCGGCGATTTGGATATGGTTCACCTGCCCCTTGTGTTTGGCCCAAACCGCGGCAGCATCGCCGTGGATACGCGCCGCGTGCCAAAGATCGAACTGAATCCCGAGGCGCGGATTGCCCAGGTCATCCAGTATCCGCGCCGCCTGATCGAAATCATTCAGGAAATAGCCCGGCATATCATCGGAATTCAGCGGCTCCAGCGTCAACACCTGCTCGGGCGCCTGTTCCAGCGCCCATTGCAGATTGGCGGTATAGGTTTGTTCAGCCAAAGGTCCACGCGCCACACCAGCCATCACATGCAAGCGTTTCGCCCCCAATTTTGCCGCCAGATCGGCCCCGCGCAAAAAGCTGTCCTGAAACCGGGTTTCCTGCCCCGGAACGGCGGCAAAGCCGCGATCGCCCAGACCCCAATCACCGGGGGGCGCATTGATCAGCGCCAGCGGCATCCCGGCAAGTGCCGCCTCCCAATCCTTGGCCGGATGATCATAGGGAAACAGGATCTCGGCCGCATCAAAGCCTGCCTGAGCCGCAAGGCGCGGGCGCTCAAGCCCGGACACTTCGGTGAACAGCATCGTCAGATTGGCGGCAAACAAAGGCATCAGGGCAGGTCGTCCGTTGGGATCACCGGAAAGAAGTGCCCGCCCGACCAAAGGCCGAACCAGCTTGCCCCTTCATGGGGCGCATGTGCGCCAAGGTCAACCAGCCTGTAAAACGACTTGCGGTCAATCAAGGCCCAAAGATTGGCGCGGATCAGGATATAGGGTGACGGCTCACCGGTTTCGGGGTCACGCTCGACCCGGATCGGATGATCCGGCCCTGCCGTGGCCTCATCGTCGGTTTTGGTCACAAAATGCAGGCTCTGCGCCTCTCCCGTGCCTTCAACATCGAAATCCACCGCCAGCAGCGGCGCGTCATCGACGGTGATTCCCACCTTTTCCACCGGGGTAACAAGGAAATACTTGTCGCCCTCGCGTTTCAGGATCGACGAGAACAGCTTGACCAGCGGCATCCTGCCGAAGGGCGTGCCCAGATAATACCACGTCCCATCCCGCGCGATCCTGATGTCGAGATCGCCGCAATAGGGCGGATTCCACAGATGAACCGGTGGCGGGCCCTTTTTCGTGGCCGCCTTCACCGAGGCAGCCAGCCCCTCGGCTGACGGTTTCACGATCATTTGTGTGTTTTTACCTTTTGCCATTTGTGCATCGGGCCTTACTTGGCTCATATACACCCATATAAACGCTTTGCGAGGAATGTCATGGCCGATCCGACCCAACTTGTTGCAGATATCGAGGCGCTGGGGGCGCGGTTGGGCTTGGCCAAGGCGTCGATCAACCAGCGCTTCATCGGCCAAGACAAGGTTGTCGATCAGGTTCTGGCGGCGATGCTCTGCGGCGGTCATGCGCTGTTGGTGGGTCTGCCGGGGTTGGGCAAGACGCTGCTGGTTGATACGCTTTCCACTGTCATGGGCCTGCACGGCAACCGCATCCAGTTCACCCCCGATCTGATGCCGGCCGATATCCTTGGCTCGGAAGTGTTGGAAACCGCCGCTGATGGCAGCCGTGCCTTTCGTTTTCTCGAAGGCCCGGTGTTTTGCCAGCTTTTGATGGCCGATGAGATCAACCGCGCCTCCCCCCGCACCCAATCGGCGCTGTTGCAGGCGATGCAGGAACGCGAGGTCACCATCGCAGGCCAGCACCGCCCGCTGGGTCGCCCCTTCCATGTGCTGGCCACGCAAAACCCGATCGAGCAAGAGGGCACCTATCCTTTGCCCGAGGCGCAGCTTGACCGCTTCTTGCTGCAGGTCGATGTCGAATACCCCACCCGCGCGCATGAGCGTGACATCCTGCTCGCCACCACCGGCGCCACCGAAGGCGCGGCCCATCAGGTCTTTACCGCTGATGAGTTGATTGCCGCCCAAGCCGTGGTGCGCCGGATGCCGGTGGGCGATGCGATTGTCGAGGCAATCCTTGATCTGGTGCGCGCCTGCCGCCCCGGTGAGGCCGAGGGCCGCGACTTGGCCTCCAGCCTGAACTGGGGCCCCGGCCCGCGTGCGGCGCAAGCGCTGATGCTGACGGTTCGGGCGCGGGCGCTGCTGGATGGCCGCCTTGCGCCATCGGTCGCCGATGTGGCCGCCATGGCCCGCCCGGTGCTGATCCACCGCATGGCGCTGTCTTTTGCCGCCCGCGCGCGCGGCGAAACCCTTGCCGGGTTGATCGACGGTGTGGTTGCCCGCAGCCTTGGGCTTGAGGCCGCCGCGTGATCCAAAGCGCCGCCCCCCTGCGCGCCCGCGCCGAGGCACTTGGCCAATCCCTGCCAGCGCTTCTGGCCGAGGCCGAGCATTTGGCGGCAACCCTGATGCTGGGCGAACATGGCCGCCGCCGTGCTGGCCAAGGTGATGAGTTCTGGCAATACCGCCCCGCCCATTCCGGCGATGCCGCCCGCGCGATTGATTGGCGCCGCTCTGCCCGTTCCGATGCGCATTTCGTGCG
>CBDUEF010000241.1:0-4745 GCA_965366095.1 uncultured Cypionkella sp.
GCCAAACACCGCCAGCGCGAACATCAGCCAGACCGGATGAAGTCCAACCGAGTCGCCCACAAGTTTGGGCGTCAGGATATTGCCCTCGATGAACTGCCCGAAGGCGAAAATTGCCGCGACAACCCCGATCGACACCCAATCGCCCCAGAATTGGAACAGTGCCAGACCAATCGCCAGCGCGCCGCCCACCAAAGAGCCAACATAAGGAATAAAGGTGATCGCGCCCGCAATCGCACCGACAACAAGCCCAAATTGCAGCCCCGCCAGCATCAAGGCCACCGAATAAAAGGTGCCCAGCAGCATGCAGACCGTCATCTGCCCGCGCACAAAGGCCGAAAGCACAGCGTTGATTTCATTGGCCAAACGCCGGATCACCGGAGCATGATCGCGCGGCAGCATATCGTCGATGCGCGCGATCATCTTGTCCCAATCGAGCAGCATGTAAAATGTCACCACCGGAACCACCACCAGATAGATCAGCGCCGAAATCACGTTCAGCGCCGACGAAATCACCCCCGTGGCCAATGCGGCCCCTTTGGACTGGATGGTGCTGGCAATTTCGGCCAGCGTCTGGCGCATCGTTGAGGTGTGGTCGGAAAGTTCGGGGAAGCGCTCGGTCAGAAAGTCTTGCAGCCTGTGCGAAATCTCGGGGGCTGAATTGATCAGTGCCGTGGTCTGGTGGATCAGTGTCGGAATTACCGCGAGTACCAACAGCGCCATGATCAAAAGTCCGATCAGCGTGATCACTGCCGTCGCCCCGACGCGGCTTAATCCAAGCCTTTGCAAGCGATCTGCCACCGGATCGAGGAAATACGCCAGCGCCCCCGCGATCAGAAACGGCAGCATCACCCCCCCCATCAGCCACAGGGCCGCAAACAACAGGACAAGGGTAATCCCCCAATATTTCAACTGATCTTTGATCGGTAGGGCCATGCAAGGTTCCATGTGTGTTGCCTATCAGATGGCAGAGCGACTGCGCCGTTGCAAGATCTGCGCAGGTTTTGACCGACGAAATAGGGCGGCGCGAGCGAATGTGCTGAAACTCGCCGAGCGCTTGGCCCCCCTGTTGATGACGGCTTGGCGCGCGGCTGCGGGCAGTGCAAAGAGGGCGGGCCGCATTTGAGCAGGGTCTGGGATCAGGCACCTTTGCCGGGTCGGAAAGCAATAGCGCCCAAGTGGTCGGGCAAGGGGCAATCGGTGGCGAATAAATTCTGGCAACGGCCGATAAAAGAACCTGTTGCGCTTGGCATTTTCTTGGCAATCCAAAGCATTGCGGCCGTCTACTTTGTGGGCGACGCGCTGATTGAGCTGTTGTCCCAATCTGGCTCGAAACACAGCCTGTTCGAGGCGTTTGTCGCACTGGCGCTGGTCTTGGGGATGCTGTTTGGCATTCTTGCGCTGCGCAAAACGATGAAAAAGATGGATGCGCAAGAGCAGGCACTTGCTGCCGCCTCTGGGGCGTTGGCCGAGGTGATTGACGCGCAATTTTCCCGCTGGGGCCTGACCCCTGCCGAGCGCGATGTCGGGTTTTTGGCGCTCAAGGGTCTGGATGTGGCCGAGATTGCCGATCTGCGCCGCGCGGCGCCTGGGACGGTGCGCGCGCAGCTGACCCGGATCTATGCCAAGGCCGGGGTTTCGGGCCGAGCCCAGTTTGCGGCCTTCTTTGTTGAGGATTTGCTGGGCACACCCTTGGTTGCGATGGCGGCTTGACTTGCCAGTTTGATGCCTAACCGCTAGGAACGGCCAAACCTGTCCTGAAAGGCCGTTCCCATGCGCTTGACCCGTTATTTCATGCCCGTTCTCAAGGAAAATCCCGCCGAGGCGCAAATCGTCTCGCACCGCTACATGCTGCGGGCCGGGATGATCAAACAGCAGGCGGCGGGGATTTATTCGTGGCTGCCATTGGGCTTGCGGGTGCTGAACCGGATTCAGGCGATTGTGAACGAAGAGCAGATCCGCGCCGGCCATATCCCTTTGCTGATGCCCACCTTGCAGCCAGCGGATTTGTGGCGCGAGTCGGGGCGCTATGATGATTACGGTCAGGAAATGCTGCGCATCAAAGACCGTCAGGATCGGGAAATGCTTTATGGCCCGACCAATGAAGAGATGATCACCGACATTTTCCGCGCCCATGTCAGCAGCTATAAAGACCTGCCGCTGACGCTGTATCACATCCAGTGGAAGTTCCGCGACGAGATGCGCCCCCGCTTTGGCGTGATGCGCGGGCGTGAGTTTTTGATGAAAGACGGCTATAACTTTGATGTCGACAAGGCGAGCGCCCTGCATGCCTATAACCGCCATATGGTCAGCTATCTGCGCACCTATGAACGCATGGGCCTGACCGCCATTCCGATGCGCGCCGATTCCGGTCCGATCGGCGGCGAGGATACGCATGAGTTTCTGGTGCTGGCGGCCACCGGCGAATCCGAGGTGTTCTTCGATTCCGCCGTCACCGATCTGCATTTGGGCAACCGCGACGTGGATTACGACAACCGCGAGGAAGTTGCCGCCGTCTGCCGAGAATTCACCACGCTTTACGCCCGCACCGATGAAACCCACGACGCCGCTCTGTTCGACGCCATTCCCGAAGAGCGCCGCAAAGTCGCACGTGGCATCGAAGTGGGGCAGATTTTCTATTTTGGCACCAAATATTCCGAAAGCATGGGCGCCACGGTTGTGACCGCCGATGGCTCCAAAGTGCCGGTGGAAATGGGCTCTCATGGCATCGGCGTGTCGCGGCTTTTGGGCGCGATCATCGAGGCCTCGCATGATGACAAGGGCATCATCTGGCCCGAGGGTGTCACGCCCTTCCCGGTGGGCATCGTCAACCTCAAACAGGGCGACGCGGCGGCGGATGCGGCTTGTGAGGGGCTTTACAAGGCCTTGGCCAAGCATGGGCTTGAGGCGCTTTACGATGACCGGGACGAGCGCGCGGGCGCGAAATTCGCCACAATGGACTTGATCGGCCTGCCGTGGCGCATCACCGTCGGGCCGCGCGGCTTGGCCAATGGTGTGGTAGAGTTAACCTCGCGCCGCAGCGGTGAATCCGTCGAAATGACACCCGAGGCCGCGGTTGCACGCCTGGTCGAGATTTACGCAGGCGTCATCTGACTCGGGGCCAAAGCGGGCCTTGGACCAAATCCTCGGCCCGATTGCCATGCCGTCAGCCACATAACCTACCCTGACCGCGCATAGATCATGCCAAAATCTTCCAGCACAGCAAAGCCCATAGCACTGTGCCAAAAAAACACCGGCAACAGCGGCAATTGCTGGGCAACGCCGCGCGTTTCGGCCGGGCCTGATCACGGAACTGTCGGCTTGACCTTGGCGGGCGCTGGCCTCACTCTTGGCGAAAAATGAAAGAGCAGAATCTTGGCCGTGACCCCACCGTTTTCACGTTTCGAATTCATGATCGCTTGGCGCTATTTGCGTGCCAGACGGGCCGAGGGGGGCGTGTCGATTATGACCCTGATCAGCCTAGTTGGCATCACTCTGGCTGTATTTGCGCTGATCGCCACGCTGGCCGTTCGGGCGGGGTTTCGGGCCGAGTTTGTCGATACGATTCTGGGCGCGAATGCCCATGTCACCGTCTATTCGGCTGGAACGGTTGATGAGGCGGGGCAATCGGTCAAGGGCTTCAAGAATTACGATGCGGTTGCGGCAAAGTTGGCGGCAATCCCCGGCGTGACGCGCGCGGCGCCCTTGGTCAAGGGGCAGGTGATGGCGACGGCGGGGCAGGGCACCACCGGTGCCGAAGTGTTTGGCATAAGGCTTGCTGATCTTAAAACCATTCCGCGCGTTGGTCTTGGCTCGCAGGGCGTGGGCGATATCGAGAAATTCGATCAGGGCATCGCCATCGGCTCGGGTATAGCGCGCGAACTGGGCATTGGTTTGGGGGACAGAGTGCGGCTTATTGCGCCCTCTGGCGTGAAAACCGCCTTTGGCACCAGCCCGCGCGTCAATGCCTATGAGGTGGTCTATATCTTTAGCGCTGGGCGCTATGACATTGATCATACACGCATCTATATGCCTTTCGCCGAGGCGCAAAGCTATTTCAACCGTGAGGGCTTTGCTGATGAGTTTGAGGTGATGGTCAAAGACCCCGAGGAAATCGACAATTACGCCATGGCCGCCATGCAGGCAGGCGGCCCGGATGCGCTGCTTTGGACATGGCGCGATTCTGCCGGATCTTTCCTGCGCGCGCTCGATATCGAGGATAATGTGATGTTCATCATCATGTCGATTCTGGTGCTGATTGCCGCAATGAACATCATTTCCGGGCTGATCATGCTGGTGAAAAACAAGGGCCGTGACATCGGGATTTTGCGCACCATGGGCCTGACCGAAGGTTCTATTCTGCGGATTTTCTTCATCTGCGGGGCGTTTACGGGGGTGATTGGCACCCTGTGCGGGCTGGCACTGGGCTGTTTGTTCGCGATCTATATTGATCCGATCTTTTCCTTTGTGAACTATATCGCTGGGGGCGGCGTGTGGGATCCATCCATCCGGGGCATCTACACTTTGCCGGCCAAGCTGCAATGGCATGATGTTGGCTCGGCGGTGGCCCTGTCCTTGGGGCTGTCCTTTATCGTCACGATCTTTCCCGCCCGCAGGGCCGCGCGGATGAACCCGGTAGAGGCGCTGCGCTATGAGTGACTATGCGCTGGAATTGGCCGGGATCGAAAAGATCTATAATCGCGGGGCGGCGTCCGAAGTGGTGGTGCTGCGCGGCGCCACCCTTGAGG
>CBDUEF010000242.1:0-4740 GCA_965366095.1 uncultured Cypionkella sp.
GAGCATCGAGCGCGCCCAAAGGCTCGTCCATCAGCAAAAGTTTCGGATCGCAGGTTAGCGCGCGGGCAATTCCCACCCGCTGCTGCATCCCGCCCGACAGTTTGTAAACCGGCGAGTCCTGAAAGCCGTTAAGCCCCAGTAACCCCACGAATTTATTGGCAGTCTCATAGCGGGCCGCCTTGGTAACCCCTTGAATTTCAAGCCCGAAAGCCACGTTGTCCAAAACGTTCAACCACGGCAACAGCGCGTGCTTTTGAAACACCACGGCACGGTCGGCACCGGGGCCGGAGACCTGATTTCCGTCCAGAAGCAAGGTGCCGGAACTGGGCGAGAGAAACCCCGCGATCAGGTTGAGAAGGGTGGATTTGCCACAGCCTGAAGCCCCCAAAGCCACCACGAATTCATCATTCTCGATGGTCAGATTGATCTTGCTCAGGGCTTCAACCGGCGGGCGGCGGTCCGCGGCCGGATAGACGACAGAGACATTGTCAATTTTCAGCCCCACGCGTTTTCCCCCGGATTGAATGGTGTCCTGCCCGGTCGCACCGGGCAGGACTGGTTTGTTTTACTGAACCGCAGCTTCCGCGATCGAGGTGTTCACAAAGGCCGAATAATCATCGGTCACGGTGTCGATCCGGCCCGCTGTTTTGAGGAACTCAGCCGTTGCCTTCATCTTGGCTGCCGCGCTGCCCAGCCATTTCTCGCTGAGCTGATCCTTCAGTGGAATGAAGGTATAGCCGGTCAGCACTTCGGGGATCTGCTCGGCAGTCGCGCCGGTCAGGCTCGCAATCGCCTTGACGCTGGCATTGTCGGCAGTCCAAGCGGCAGGATCGGCCAGATAGGCCTGATTTGCGGCGTCCATGGTCTTGGCAAAGGCCACCAATTCATCCTTGTGGGCGGCCGCGAACTCGGTGTTCGCAACCCAGGCGTTGAAGGTCGGATAGCCCCATTCTGCCGTTTGGTTCGCGCCAACAATGCGCTTGCCGGTGGCGAGAATCTGCGTTTGCACTGGTGGCCAGATAAAGGCCGCGTCAATTGTGCCCTGCTCCCAGGCGGCGGCGATCTGATCCGGTGGCATCGACATGATGGTGACATCCGCCTCGGTCAATCCGGCGTGTTGGATGGCACCCATCAGCGAGAAATGCGCGGTAGAGCCAACGGGAACGGCGATTTTCTTGCCCTTGATATCTTCCAGCTTGTCGATGCCCGAACCATTGCGCGCTATCAGGCTTTCAGACTCGCCAATCGCATAGGATAGCATGAACATCTGCAAATCGACGCCCTGGCTGGCCGCAATTGCCAGCGGCGACGAGCCAAGCTCGGCCACTTTGACATCGCCCGAAGCCATGGCCGCGATCACATCGGTGCCCGAGGCGAAAACCCGCCATTCAATCGTCCAGCCGGTTGCCTTCTCGAACTCTTTGGTCGCCCGGAAAGCGTTCATCGGGGTGGGGTCGCCGAAGGTGGCGATCACCAGATTTTCCGCCGAAACTGCTGCGGCAGACAGTATAAGGGCCGAGGCCCCCATCATCATTGTCTTGAAAAGTCTTGTCATTTTTCACTCCTATGTTGGGTCGTGGCGGCATTGATGCCTTATTTTTGCGCGGATGTCTTGCCCCGGTTTTCGGTAGCAAAGGCAATGATGGCCCCGACCAGCCGGTCGAGTGTATCAAAACGAATGGCCTGCGGGGCGACAGACTCTGCGATCAGCGAAAATTCGGTGCAGGCGATCATCTGCACCCGTGCCCCTTGGGACAAAAGCTGGGCCGACGCGGCCAAAAGCGTGGCGCGGGCCTGCGGTTGTGGCCCCTCTGCCTTGATCTGGCGAATCGCGGCCAACATTGCCGCTTCATCTGTCGCATAAACCCCCGTCAGCCCGCGTTTTGCCAGAGCCGCATCGAACAGGCCAACCCGGCGGACGGCGGGCGAGGCCAGAATCCCCACCTTGCCCGAAGGCCCGGCAAGACCTGCCGCATGGTCCACAGAGATATCCACCATATCCAAGAGCGGCACGGTGACCGCCGCACGGATCGCGCCCGCATAGTGATGCGCGGTGTTACAGGGCATCGCCAGTGCCATAGCCCCGCCCGCAACCAATCGCCGTGCCATATCGGCAAGAACCGGTGCGGGGTCTTCGCCAGTGCCCTCGATCAGCCGCTTGATCCGCGACGGCACTTGCGGGTTTTGATCGACGATCAGCGGGATATGTCCGGCGTCGTCATCCGTTTGCACCGCGTCCAGCAGTTTTTGCATCAGCAGGATGGTGGCCTGAGGCCCCATCCCGCCCAAGATGCCGATGCGCTGGAAATCGGCCATCGCTCAGGCCAGAACCTGCGCCTTGCGGCCATCCGCAAACACCGCGTCATAGCCAAACAGTGCCGCCGATCCGCCGGTGTGCAAGAACACCACCCGCTCGCCCTTTTTGAATTTGCCTTTGCGGCAGAGATCAATCAGCCCGGCAGCGCCTTTGCCGGAATAGACCGGATCCAGCAAAATCGCTTCGAGCTCGGCAAACATGCGGATCGCCTCCAGCGTATCTTCGCGCGGGATGCCATAGCCTGCGCCGACATAGGAGCAATCGGCCACCACATCGCCGCGCTTTACCACATCCGGGCAGCCCAGCTTTTCAGCGGTTTTCAGCGCCAGATTGAAGACGTTTTCTTCCTGTTTTTCCTTGGGCGCGCGCACGCCGATGCCCAAAAGCGGGATCTGCGCGTTCATCGCCTTCAATCCGGTGATCAGCCCGGCCTGAGTGCCTGCCGACCCTGTCGCCGTGACCAGATGGTCAATCCGCAGCCCGCGATCATTGGCTTGCGACATCAATTCAAAGGCGCAATTCACATAGCCCAAGGCTCCGGTCGCATTCGAGCCACCGCCCGGGATCAGATACACTTTGCGACCTTCGGCGCGCAGCTTGTCGGCCACAGCCTCCATTTCGGCCTGCATGTCCATGCCGCCCGCGCGTTTCGAGGTGGTTGCGCCATGCAGATGATCGAGCAAAACGTTGCCGTTGGTGTTGTAATTGGCATCATTCGAGCCGGTGCGATCCTCAAGCAGGATATGGCAACCCATGCCCAGTTTCGCGGCAAAAGCCGCCGTCTGGCGCGCGTGATTGGATTGCGTGGCGCCTTGGGTCATCACCGTATCGGCCCCCATCGCCTGCGCTTCGGCCATCAGGAATTCTAGTTTGCGGGTCTTGTTGCCGCCTGTCGAAAGCCCGGTGCAATCATCGCGCTTGATCCAGATTTCTGGTCCGCCCAACTCTTTGGACAAACGCTCCATTTTCTCAAGCGGGGTGGGCAGATGGGCGAGAAATACGCGGGGGAAACGGGCGAGATGCATGGGGCGTCCTTTGGATAACTTGCGAGTATCAATGATCAGTGCGGGCGATTTAATAAGCAAGTGCGAAATTTTTGATATATAATGCAAAAAATGCAAGTTTTGGTGATGCGATGCGGCTTGAGTGGTTGGAAGATATTCTGGCGATTTCGCAAACCGGCTCTTTTGTGGCGGCCGCCGAACGCCGCCGCCTGACACAATCGGCGTTTTCGCGACGTGTGCAGCAGATCGAGGATTACGTCGGGGTTGAGCTTTTTGATCGCAGCCGCAAACCGGTGCAGTTGCGCCCGACCACCGAGGCGCAGCGTGATCAGATCCTGCATCTAACGGCGGCGCTGCGCCAATTGGTGGCAGACCTGCGACGCGGTGACCGCACCGCCAGCAACAAGATCGTTATTGCCAGTCAACACGCGCTGACCACCTCGCTAACCCCACGATTGATTGAGGGGCTGCATCTTGCCGGACAAGACATTTATGTTCGCCTGCGCTCGGCCAATTATGACGAGTGCTTTGCCCTTTTGCTGTCGCGACAGGCCGAGATTGCCATCGTTTACCGCCTTCCTGATGAGGTGGCTGAAATCGGTGGAGACTATCTGGAAATGATTGATATCGGCATGGACAGTCTGATCCCGGTCTTTGCGGCGGATCAGGCCCATCGGGTGGGGGCAGGGCTGGAACTGCCCTATATCGCCTATCCGCCAGATGTGTTTTTCGGCAAAGTTGCCGAACGCAAAATTCTGCCGCATCTGGGTTGTTTCCCGGCCATTGTGCCAAAGGCGGAAACCGCGCTTACCTTGGCTGCGCTGGAGATGGCCGCGCTTGGGGTTGCGGTGGCTTGGGTGCCGCGATCATTGGTGCCAGAGCGGATCGCCTCGGGCAGGCTGGTTGATCTGTCGGACCGCTTGCCAAGCTGCGATTTGCAAGTTCGGGCGGTGCGGCTGAAAGGGAGCCCCGGCCCGGTTGAGGTGGCGTTCTGGGGCCAGCTTGCGGACCTGGCCCCAAAACCCTAGGATTATTCCATAGCGGCAAGCACTTCGGCCAGAACTTCGGGGTCAATACGAACAGTGTGCGTTGCGTTTGGGAAGGTGCCGCCCTCGATATCGGCGCGATACTCCCGATAGGCTGCAATGCGGTCTGTCTGCATCTGCCGCCTGACGGCGGCAAAATCGCGATAACTTTTGGCATGGCGGGGCAGATGGCCGGTGTTTTCGCCCAAAAGATCGGCAGAAAACAGATATTGCGCATCGCATCCCGCGCCCGAACCAAGCGAGACCGTGATCAGATCGGTGCGCTTGGTGATTGCGGTCGCCAAATCTGCGGGGATCACCTCCAATTCAATCGCAAAGGGGCGGATTCAACTTTCAAGTGCAACGTTTGATCTGAAGGCCGCGAGTTCTTCGG
>CBDUEF010000243.1:0-4736 GCA_965366095.1 uncultured Cypionkella sp.
CAAGATTGATTTCTCGCACAACCCGTTCTCGATGCCGCAGGGCGGGCTTGAGGCGTTGAATGGCGATCCGCTGAAAGTCTATGCTTATCAATATGATCTGGCCTGTAATGGCTATGAGTTGATCTCGGGCGGCATCCGCAACCACAAGCCGGAAATCATGTTCAAGGCGTTCGAGTTGGCGGGATATCCGGCCTCGGAAGTGGAAAAGCGCTTTGGCGGGATGGTGAAGGCGTTCAAATACGGCGCGCCTCCGCACGGGGGCTGTGCGGCGGGGATTGACCGGATTGTGATGCTGCTGGCCGATGAGGCCAACATCCGTGAGGTGATCATGTTCCCGATGAACCAGCGGGCGGAAGATTTGCTGATGGGGGCACCAAGCGAGCCGCTAAGCCAGCAGTTGCGCGATCTGTCCTTGCGCGTGGTGCCCAAGGAGTAAGGCGAAAAGCCGCCTATTCCGCCGGGTCTGCCGGGTGTAAAGACTTTGAATCCGTGCCTATATAGGGGCATCGGGAGGCAGAGCGCATGAGTCTGGCCAGTATCGCCGCGTTTCGGTTTGGCTATGGCTTGCCTTTGGCGGGGGAGGTCTCGGCCGAGGCGTTGATGGCGGCGCTGGCCGGGCCTGATCTGGCAGCGGCAAAATATCCGATGGTGGGAATTTCGGTGCTGGGGCCGCTGTTGCAGCAGGTGCAACTGACGAAAATGGCGGCCAAGCGCGACAAATCCAAAGACCCCGAGTTTCGCGTGGTGCAGGCCGAGGCGGATCAGGTGATCGGCACCATGGCGCGGGCGACATTTGCGCGCGCGATCGAGGGCGAAGGGCTGCGTGAGCGGTTGGTCGCGTTTTGGGCCGATCATTTCACCGTCAGCGCCAAGGTTCTGGGCGGGATTGCCCTGCCGCTGGCTCTGGTGGAAGAGGCGATCAGGCCGAACCTGACCAGCAATTTTGAGGCGATGCTGACGGCGGTGACGCTGCATCCGGTGATGGTGCGCTATCTGGATCAGCATACGAGTTTCGGGCCGAACTCGCCGCGCGGGCGGCAGCGCAATCTGGGGTTGAATGAGAATCTAGCGCGGGAGTTGCTGGAATTACATACGCTTGGGGTGGGGGCGGGCTATGGGCAGGATGATGTGCGGCAGATGGCGGAACTGCTGACCGGGATTACGCTGTCCAAGGATTTGACGGTGGGGTTTGATCGCAGGCGGGCCGAGCCGGGGGCCGAGACCGTGCTGGGCAAAGATTATAGTGGCGACGGGATGGCGCCGATCCGGCAGGTGCTGCGCGATCTGGCGCTGCGGCCCGAGACGGCGGCGCATATCGCGCGCAAACTGGCGGTGCATTTTGTGGCTGATGTGCCTGATCCTGCCTTGGTGGCAGCGATGGCCGAGGCGTGGGCGCGGACGGGCGGCAATCTGCTGCTGGTGTATCGCGCGATGTTGGAGCATCCGGCGGCCTGGGCGCTGCCCTTGGCCAAGGTGCGCCAGCCCTATGATTTCATGATCGCGAGTTTTCGGGCGCTGGGGATGACGGGTGCGGTGATGATGGCGCTTGAGGAAAAGGCGATGCGGCGGCTGATCTGGCAGGCGTTGGCGGATATGGGCCAGCCCTATAAAGCGCCGCGCGGGCCCGATGGCTGGGCCGAGGCGGGCGAGGATTGGATCACGCCGCAGGGCTTGGCGCAGCGGATTTCCTGGGCGATGCGTGCGCCGGATCAGATGCAGCGCTTGGGGCTGATTGCGGTGCTGCCTGAGCCTGCGGCGCTGGCGGCGGCGGGCTTGGCCGATCTGGCGAGTGAGACCTTGCTGGTGGCGGCGGGGCGGGCGGAAACGCTCGCCGAGGGCGTGGGGCTGGTGCTGGCCTCGCCCGCGTTCAACAGACGGTAGGGGGGGGCGATGAACCGACGGTTTTTCATGCGGGGGGCGGCGCTGTTGGGCTGTTCGGCGGCGGCGCATCCCTTGATGACCAGCGTGACGCTGGCCGAAGGCGGGCGGGTGTTGGGCGAAAACCGGCTGGTGGTGGTGATCTTGCGCGGGGCGATGGATGGGCTGGACGCGCTGCGGCCCTTGGGCGATCCGCTGTTGGCGTCGTATCGGCCAACCTTGGGGCTGCGCGAAGGCACGGTTGATCTGGACGGGTTTTATGCGCTTAATCAGGGGCTTGGCGGGTTGTTACCTTTGTGGGCGGCGGGGGAGTTGGGCTTTGTGCAGGCGGTATCGACGCCTTACCGCGACAAGCGCAGCCATTTTGTTGGCCAAGATATGCTGGAGGCGGGGACTGGGATGGACGTGCCGCTGCCAAAGGACGGTTGGCTGAACCGGATGTTGCAGGCGGTGCCAGGGCTGCGGGCGGAGACGGCCTTTGCGGTCGGGGCGGAGGAGTTGAAGATCCTGCACGGGGCGGCGCCGATGCGGTCTTGGGCGCCGGAAACCATGCTGGATCTCAGCCCGCAGGCGCGGCTGTTGTTCGAGCAGGTGTATCACGATGACCCGCTGTTTCAGATGGCGGGGGAGCAGGCCTTGGAGCTTTCGGCCAGTGAGATGGGCGGGATGGCGGGCAGTGACGAGGGGCCGGGCAAGATGCGGGGCCTTGATGAGCTGACCGATTTCACCGCCGCAAGGCTGTTGGAGGAAACGAGGATCGCGGCGTTTTCGATGCCGGGATGGGACACGCACCGGGCGCAAGAGCGGGCCTTGCCGAAAAGCCTGCAAGGCTTGGAGCGGGTGATCTTGCGGCTGCGCGAGCAGTTGGGGGCGGCCGTTTGGGGTAAAACCACGCTGCTGGCGATGACGGAATTTGGCCGCACGGCGCGCGAAAACGGCTCGGGTGGCACCGATCACGGCACGGCGGGGGTGATGTTGGTGGCTGGGGGGGCGGTGCGCGGCGGTCAGGTTTTGGGGCGCTGGCCGGGGTTGGCGGATTTGTATGAGGGGCGCGATCTGATGCCAACCTCGGACGTGCGGGCCTGGACGGCCCATGCGATGCGCGGGCTTTACGGGCTGGACCGCGCGGTGCTGGAGGGCGCGGTGTTTCCCGGATTGCAGATGGGCGATGATCCGGGGCTGTTGCGTTAGACGGTGCGGCTTGTCATAACTTGGGCAAAATCTTGCCGAGGACAATGATGACACAAGAGCATGACAATTATCGCGCGCTGCCCGATTGGCAGGGCGTTGCACGCCCCGATGGCGCAACAATTGAGGGCCGTTTTGTGCGGCTGGAACGTCTGGACGCCGATGTTCATGCCGCCGATTTGTTTCGCGCCGTGAACGGGCATGATACGCTGTGGGACCATTTGGGCTATGGTCCGTTTTCCTCGGCCTCGGCCTATCATCGCTGGGCCAAGGATATGGCGGCATCGGATGATCCGCTGTTTTATGTGCTGCGTGATCGGGCAACGGGGCATTGTGGCGGGGTCGCCAGCTATCTGCGGATTGATCCGGCCAATGGTGTGATCGAGGTTGGCCATATCAACATCGCGCCAGAAATGCAGCGCGGGCCTGCCGCGACCGAGGCGATGTTCTTGATGATGCAGGTGGCGTTTGATGCGGGTTATCGGCGCTATGAGTGGAAATGCAACGCGCGCAACATACCTTCACGCCGGGCGGCCCAGCGCTTTGGCTTCAATTTCGAGGGAATTTTCCGCAATCATATGGTGGTTAAGGGCCACAACCGCGACACCGCTTGGTTTTCGGTGATTGATACCGAATGGCCGGCGCTGCGCGAGGCCTATCTGGCCTGGCTGGCGCCGCGCAATTTTGACGCCAAGGGTCAACAGCGTGAGCGGCTTTCTGATCTGACGCAGCTGGTGATTACGGGGAAAGACGCGGCAATTTAACCCCTGACCAAAGCGGTTTGAATGGGTTAACCTCGTTTCAGGTGTTTAGGGGGTAATGATGCTTGGTTTTGTGAGTGACTGGCGGGTTTGTGGGGTGAGTGCGGCTGTGGGATTTGTGCTGGTAACCACGGCAATGGCCGATACGGTGACGACTTTGTCCTATGCCTGCGAGCGTGATACGGGGGTCAGCGTCAGTTACCTGAACCTTGGCGATAAATCCCTGGCCGTGGTGAGTGCCGAGGGCCACCAGACCGCGATGGAACTGGTCAAGTCGGGGTCGGGTGCGCGCTATGTGTCTTTGGATCAGGCGGCGCCCTATACTTGGTGGACCGAAAACAATCGCGGCATTCTCTCATATGGCCGCAGCAATGCTGAATCGGTGTTGTTGCAAGATTGCGTCGAGCATTAGGGCGCGTTATTCCCGTGCTTTGACAAAGGCCTGAACCCCGTGCGCGATACGCGAATGGATCAGGCGGGCGACGCTTATGTCTGCGGCGGGGGCGGGAAAGCGGAGAATGGCAGCAGCAAGCGGCCTGTCTTGTGCCAAACGCGCGATCCCAAGCAAAAAGCCGCCCAGATAGCGCCGCTGCGCCGCGTTGGGATGATTTTGCAAGGCGGCAGCCGCCTGCGCCAGATCGTCTTGAAGCGCCAAAGGGTCCGGGCTGATCGGGCTATCCACTGTGGCGGTTTCAGGGGGAGCAGCCAACGCGAGTTTCTCGCGCAAAAAGGCGCAAAAGCCCGAAAAGCTGCTGATGGGTTTGTCGATATAGCCATCTGCCCCGGCGGCAAGGGCCGCGATTTTGCCCGAGGCGCTGCCCGAGGTGCCAAGAATGACTGACGGACGCCGCGCAGAGAGCAGCAATTCGTGAATCAAAATCTCACCCCGGCCATCGGGCAGGCCAAGAT
>CBDUEF010000244.1:0-4725 GCA_965366095.1 uncultured Cypionkella sp.
CGGCCTTTTGGGATCGGGCAAGGTTTTTTGAGCCCAGAATTTAACGCAGCTTGACAGGCAAATATCGCGGTGGCAATGATGCTTCATCGATTGAGCACGTTTGCTTCATCGATGAAGTTAGCCAACTCAGCAGAGTGGCTTGGGGGAGGAGACCCATGACATGAACCAAGGTAACGCCCGTTTGGGCGAAGGCCCGTGGCATGTTTTTCCGCCCTTGGGACAGGATGCGAGCGCATGCTTTGTCACAACCGAGGAGGAACCACCTGATGACATTTAAATTCCCGCTGGCCATTTCTTTCGCAACGGCCACGCTGCTGAGCACCGCCGCGATGGCGCAGGATGCGGCGACTGTCGCTTTCCTGATGCCGGACCAGGCCTCTACCCGCTATGAGCAGCATGATTTCCCCGGCTTCAAGGCCGCGATGGAGAAACTTTGCGCCACCTGCACCGTGATCTATCAAAACGCCAATGCCGATGTGGCGCTGCAACAGCAGCAGTTCAACTCGGTGATCGCGCAAGGTGCCAAGGTGATCGTGCTTGATCCGGTCGACAGCGCTGCCGCCGCCGGTTTGGTTGAGATTGCCCATTCGCAAGGCGTCCAGGTGATCGCCTATGACCGCCCGATCCCGGCCAAGCCTGCCGATTATTATGTCTCGTTTGACAATCAGGGCATCGGCAAAGCCATTGCGCAATCGCTGGTCGATCACCTGAAGGCAAGCGGCGTGGCCGAAGGTGCCGGGGTGCTGGAAATCAACGGCTCGCCTACCGATGCGGCGGCTGGTCTGATCCGTGACGGCGTGCATGAGGCGCTGGCCGCGTCGGGGTACAAAACGCTGGCCGAGTTTGACACCCCCGATTGGGCGCCACCGAAGGCGCAAGAATGGGCAGCCGGTCAGATCACCCGCTTTGGCGCCGAGATTGTCGGCGTTGTGGCGGCCAATGACGGCACCGGCGGCGGGGCAATTGCGGCGTTCAAGGCGGCTGGCGTTAGCCCGGTTCCACCCGTTACCGGCAATGATGCCACCATCGCAGCCCTGCAACTGATCATTTCCGGCGATCAGTATAACACCATCTCGAAACCGTCTGAGATCGTGGCCGAGGCAGCGGCAAATGTGGTTGTGTCCTTGCTGAAAGGTGAGGTTCCTGCGGCAACCCACACGCTTTACGACACCCCGTCGCAATTGTTCGTGCCCGCCGTGGTAACAAAGGAAAACATCAAGGCCGAGATCTTTGATAAGGGGATCAACAAGGCTGAAGAGGTTTGCACCGGCGAATATGCTGAAGGTTGCAAGGCGCTGGGCATCACCCAGTAATCTTGCCCTCGTGTCCGGCCTGCCTCCCTTGGCCGGGCACGTTTTCTCTGGAAAGGTCACGCCAATGCCCACCCCCCAAGCTGAACCCGTCTTGCGTCTGCGCGGCGTGTCCAAGAATTTCGGTGCCGTTCAGGCGCTCAGCGATATCGATCTGGATATTCACGCCGGAGAAGTTGTGGCTTTGGTGGGAGACAATGGTGCTGGCAAATCCACGCTGGTCAAGGTGCTGGCGGGCGTGCATCAACAAAGCTCGGGCATCGTCGAATTTGCGGGCAAAAAGGTAACGC
Source organism: uncultured Cypionkella sp. (assembly GCA_965366095.1). GTDB lineage: Bacteria > Pseudomonadota > Alphaproteobacteria > Rhodobacterales > Rhodobacteraceae > CBDUEF01. The sequence continues at coordinate 1,601 of CBDUEF010000244.1, forward strand.
TTGATAGCCCCAGTGCGGCCCTGCGGCTGGGCATCGCCACTGTTTTTCAAGACCTGGCCTTGTGTGAAAACCTTGACGTGGTGGCCAATTTATTTCTGGGTCACGAGCTTTCCCCTTGGCTGCTGGACGAGGTGGCGATGGAGGTTCGCGCTTGGACCCTGCTCAAGGAACTTGCCGCTCGTATCCCTTCGGTGCGTGAACCTGTCGCCTCACTGTCTGGTGGCCAGCGCCAAACCGTGGCGATTGCGCGCTCATTGCTGCTTGATCCCAAGGTGATCATGCTGGATGAACCCACAGCCGCGCTGGGCGTGGCGCAAACCGCCGAGGTGCTGAACCTGATTGACCGGGTGCGCGCGCGGGGCTTGGGGGTGATCATGATCAGCCATAATATGGAAGATGTGCGCGCCGTGGCCGACCGCGTGGTGGTGCTGCGTCTGGGCCGCAACAATGGCGTGTTCACGCCAGACTCGTCCAATCAGGATTTGATCGCCGCGATCACCGGAGCGTCAGAGAATTCCGTCTCGCGCCGCGCCGAGCGCAAAGGCCAAGAAGCACAAAGCGGAGAACACGCATGACCACGCCGCAACCCGAACAAGCAACCGCACTCGACCGCAGCGACAGCCGCGTGCGCCATGACCAGGGCCTGTCTGGCGCGATCCGGGGCTTTAGCGACAAGGTGCGCTCAGGCGATCTGGGCATGTTGCCGGTTGTGGTGGGGCTGATCGTGATTTCGGTGGTGTTTACCACCCTGAATCCGGTGTTTCTGGCCCCGAACAATCTGGTCAACCTGTTGTTTGATTGTGCCACTGTCGGGGTGATTTCATTGGGGATTGTCTGCGTGTTGATGCTGGGCGAGATTGATCTTTCCGTCGGCTCGATGAGCGGGCTTTCCTCGGCGCTGGTGGGCGTGCTTTGGGTCAATATGGGCTGGCCGATTGCGGTTGCGATGGCGGTGGCCATTCTGGCGGGCCTGCTGGTCGGGCTGGTCTATGCCACTTTGTTCAACCGGCTTGGGATGCCCAGTTTTATTTCCACCCTTTCGGGACTGCTGGCACTGTTGGGCTTGCAGCTTTACATCCTTGGGCCAACCGGATCGATCAACCTGCCGTTTGACAGCCCTTTGGTGAAATTCGGCCAAACGATGATCATGCCCGCCTGGCTGTCCTATAGTCTTGCCATCCTTCCGGGCATTGCGCTGCTTTGGGTGGGGATGAATACCGCCCGCAGGCGGACGGCGGCTAACCTTACCGCGCAACCGCTGGGCGCGCTGGTGATCAAGGCTTCGGCCCTGACGCTGGCACTGGTCTTCGCGGTTTACTACCTGAGCCTTGGGCGCGGCGTGCCCTATATGTTCGGCCTGTTCGTGGGGCTGGTTGTGGCGCTGAACTATGCGCTGACCCGCACCACCTGGGGCCGCTCGATGACTGCCGTGGGCGGCAACCGTGAGGCCGCGCGGCGCTCGGGTATCAATGTGAAACGGATCTATGTGTCGGCCTTTCTGCTCTGCTCGTCGCTGGCGGCTTTGGGGGGGATTCTCTCGGCCTCGCGCCTTGCCTCGTCCAGCCAGCAGGCGGGCACGGGCGATGTGAACCTCAACGCCATTGCGGCGGCGGTGATTGGCGGCACCAGCCTGTTTGGGGGCCGTGGCAGCGCCTATTCCGCGCTCTTGGGCATCATCGTCATTCAGGCAATTTCCAACGGGCTGACGCTGCTGAACTTGTCGTCATCGCTGCGCTATATGATCACCGGCGGTGTGTTGGCGATTGCGGTGATCGTGGACAGCCTTGCGCGTCAATCCCGTGTCAGCCATGGCCGCGCCTGAAAGGAAAACCAGATGAGCGAACTTATGAAGGGCAAGATTGCCGCCATCACCGGCGCGGCCTCGGGGATCGGGCTGGAATGTGCCCGCACCCTGTTGGCCGAGGGCGCCAAGGTGGTGCTGATCGACCGCGCCGAGGACCGCTTGCGCACGCTTTGCGCCGAGATGGGGCCGTATGCGCTGCCCTTGGTGGTGAACCTCTTGGACGGGGCAGAAGTGTCGGCGATGCTGCCGCGCATCCTTGATCTGGCGGGCGGCTTGCACATCTTTCACGCCAATGCCGGCGGTTATGTCGGCGGGGCGGGGGAAAAAGGCGGCCCAGACGGTTGGGACCGGGTGGTGAAACTGAAAAACAAAGCCGCCGTCCCCTCGGGTTCTGCGGGGGTGCCGCATATGATCGCGCAGAAAACCGGCGATATCCTTTTCACCAGCTCCATCGCGGGCGTGGTACCGGTGATCTGGGAGCCGATTTACACCGCGTCAAAATTCGCGGTGCAGGCCTTTGTGCATACCACACGGCGGCAATTGGCACCCCATGGTGTGCGTGTCGGTGCGGTGTTGCCGGGGCCAGTGGTGACGGCGTTGCTCGACGATTGGCCCAAGGCCAAGATGGACGAGGCGCTGGCCAATGGCAGCCTGATGCAGCCCAAGGACGTGGCCGATGCGGTGCTGTTCATGCTGACACGGCCGCGCCATGTGACAATCCGGGATTTGGTGATCCTGCCCAATTCTGTCGATCTTTAGTCCCTGCAAGGATGACTGCCATGACTGCCGAACCACCCATTGGGGCTGATGATCGCTGTATTTTGGGTGTCGATGTGGGCACCGGATCGGCGCGCGCCGGAGTGTTCGACCTTACTGGGCGGATGCTGGGCACCGCCAAGCAGGAGATCGAGATTTTCCGAGCGCCGGGCGGCATCGTCGAGCAATCCAGCGCCCAGATCTGGGGCGCTGTTTGTGCCGCAGTTCGGGGCGCTGTGTCTGCCTCTGGGGTCGCACCTGCGCGGATTGCAGGAATTGGTTTTGATGCCACCTGCTCGCTGGTGGTGCTGGGGGCAGGCGGTGTGCCGCTGCCAGTCGGGCCCTCCGAAGATCCGGCCCGCGATATCATCGTCTGGATGGACCACCGGGCATTGGATCAGGCTGCGCGGATCAATGATCAGGGGCATGAGGTATTGCGCTATGTCGGCGGGCGGATTTCGCCCGAGATGGGGACGCCGAAACTGCTCTGGCTGCGCGAAAAACGGCCCCCAGTGTTTGATGCCGCTTGGCAATTCTTTGATCTTGCCGATTTTCTGACATGGCG
>CBDUEF010000245.1:0-4717 GCA_965366095.1 uncultured Cypionkella sp.
TTGGGCGTAAGACCAATCCAGCGCCAACTCCGCCACCCAGACCAACCAAAGCCAATAAAATCGGAAGAAGTTTCTTCATCTTTCCCTCAAAAAGGTAGCAAGACGTCTGCAACCTGTTGACCGTATCGTGGTTGCTGCACATCCGTTATCTGTCCACGCCCGCCGTAGGATATCCGTGCCCCTGCAATTTTGTCATAGGTGATTTCGTTTTGCCGTGAAATGTCGATTGGGCGAGCAAATCCAGTGACCAGCAACTCGCGCAATTCGAAATTCACCCGCACTTCCTGCTGGCCCTCGATGCGCAAAACCCCGTTGGGCAATTCTTCAACAACTGTCGCAGCGACCCGAAGCGTAAGTTTTTCCTTCCGCGCCACTGATCCGGTTCCAGCATAGGCCGAGGCAGAATTGGTAGAAACCGCATCAGCCATATTCGCGCCGCTGGGCAAATCCCGATCAATCCGTTGCGGAATGCCAAAAAGTGACGGCATTCCCATCTTTTCGGAACCGGTCCGTTTGCGATTGGTGGAATTGGAAATTTCGGCGCTATCATCTATTTCGATCACCACGGTGAGGATATCGCCACGCCGCATGGCGCGTCTGTCACCAAAAAGTGAGCTGCGCCCGGCTGTCCACAATGACGACGCATCCGTAGGCCCATCCGGTTCGGTCGCAACCGGCATCGGGTTCGAATACATCGCATGATGCTGATAACTGCCCTCAAGCGGCGAGAATTCCGGTGCCCGCCCGACTTGTAACATCCGGCCACAGGCGCCCAAAAACAAAAGAGAAAGCAAAAGAAGCCGCATTGTCATTGCCCTTGTTCAGTTCTGTGAGGTCACCCGGGCCGTGCCCGATGCGTCAATTTTGCCAAAAACTGTCGTGCGCGAGCTGAGATTCATCACCTGAATCACGTCACCCTCGGCGCCCCGTTCCAATGCCCGCCCTTCGGTCAGGATCGCAAGCGGTCCGGCTTGATAGGCCAGCGGAATGATCTGATTGCGTTCGACTTTCGCACCAGGACCAAGATCACCCACGCGGATAGGGCGGCCGGCAAACAGGGTAATCCGCGCCTCTTGGCCAATCGCCATTTCCGGCTGGCCCAAGGTGCCGGGAATATCGGCGGCAACCACTGCGATATCCTCGGCCGTTACGATGGCATGGGCCGGGATCACTTTAGTAGCAACCAAAGTGTCTGCGCATGTGGGAAATGGTAGCACCAGAAAAATCAGTCTCCACATCATCGCACCTGTGTGGTGGTTGACAGCATCTGATCCGCCGCGGTGATGACCTTGGCATTCAACTCATAGCCTCGCTGCGCCTTGATCAATTCGGTCACTTCACGCACCGCATCCACGCTACTCTCCTCAAGATAGCCTTGGCGCAGAGTGCCAAGGCCGTTCAGCCCGGCCGTGCCAGAAGCAGGCGCTCCAGACGCCGGGCTTTCCAGAAACAGGTTCGAGCCCATAGCCTCGAGTCCCTTTTCATTGCTGAAGCCAGCAAGGGACAGTTGGCCCAACTGTGTTGGCGCCACTTGGCCATTGAACGTGGCCCAAACTTCGCCATTTGGGTTGATCGAAATACTGGTAGCATCGCTTGGAATGGTGATGCCGGGAGCGACCGGATAGCCGTCCGAGGTTACGATCTGCCCATCGCCCGTGCGTTTCAGCGATCCGTCGCGTGTGTAGGCAGCGCCGCCCGAGGGCAATGTCACTTCAAGATAGCCATTGCCCTCAACTGCAACATCAAGATCGCCGCCAGTGGCAACCAAAGAGCCTTGGGCCACCACCACGGAAACGGAAGCGGGCCGCACACCCATCCCGATTTGCACACCGGTCGGCAGCATCGCGCCATTTTGCGCTGAAACCGAGCCTGGGCGGGCAAGCTGCTGATAATGCAAATCGGCAAAATCAGCCCGGCGCGCGTTGTAACCAGTCGTCGACATATTGGCGAGGTTGTTGGAGACAACGTCAACGCGCATCTGTTGCGCACTCATCCCCGAGGCCGCTATTTGCAGGGCGTTCATGGTGGATACTCCTACCGGCCCAGCGTCTGAACGACGCCGCGCATACGTTGGTCTTCCCGGTCAAGGAAGGTTTGGCCCAGCTCATAAGCGCGCTGAACCTCGATCATTCGGGCAATCTCGGAAATCGGATTGACGTTGCTGTCTTCCAGCCACCCTTGCAACATGGTGCCGCCCGGTTTTGGCTCTTCGCCCGAGCTGCTGAACAAGGTGCCGCTTTCATGTTTCAGGCTGAGCAGATCGGTCGGTTGCCACAATCCGATTTTGGCAATCGGCACCCCATTTCCCGAAACAGTGCCATCTTCGGCAACGGCGATCTTGCCCGCATCGGGTGGCACCGCTATTGGTGCGCCGCCTTCATCCAGCAAGCGATAGCCATCATTGTTCACCAACTCGCCCGTCGGAGCGGGCGTAAAACTGCCCGCGCGCGTCAGCCGATTGCCCTGTGAGGTTTCCACTAAGAAAAACCCATCGCCCTGAATTGCGAAATCGAATGCCCCGCCGGTTTGTTGCATTGTGCCCTGCGACAGATCAACATTGCGGGCGTTGCCTGTTGCCATCGACAAAGACGGGCCATTGTCAACGCGCTTGACATATTCCTCAAACACCACACCTTCCCGGCGAAAGCCCGATGTAGAGATGTTGGCGATATTGTTTGCAACCACGCCCATTTCCCGCATCAGCCCGGATTGCCGCGTCAGGGCGATATATCCTGCAGAATCCATTGCTTAACCCCCGGCAATCAACGGGATGATCCGCTGGGTGAAAAAACTGACAAGGGTTGCTGTCATGAAACTCATCGAAACCCAGAACACGATCATCATTGCCCCCACTTTGGGCACAAAGGTCAGAGTTGTTTCCTGGATCGAGGTCAGCGCCTGAAACAGCCCGATCGTGACACCTGCAATCAAGGCGACCGCCAGCAGCGGGGCCGACATGAGCACCGCCGTCCATAACGCCTCGCGCAGGACGTCAAACATGGTTTCGGTCGTTATCATACCGGCATCCGTAGGATTTCCTGATACGCCTCGACCACCTTGTCGCGCACCGTGGCCACGGTTTCCACAGCCAACTGTGACTGAGCCAAAGCTTGAACCAAAGCGTGGGGGTCGGCGTTTCCGGTCATTGCGGCGCGGGCGGTTTCCTCGCCCGCGGCCAGGGTTTCGGCGAAACTTTTGGCCATTCCGACCAAGCCGTTTTCGCCTTGTGTATCCGGCGCCGCAGCGCTTCGCGCTTGCGTGTAGGATTGGCTGGCAAGGGTGCTTCTGATGTCCATTCTAGACTCCTATCGACGTAAAAGATCGAAAAGGCTCTGCGTCATTTGTCGCGCCTGATCGAAGAGTTTGAGGTTCGCCTCATAGCTGCGCTGCGCCTCTCGGGCGTCAGCGATTTCGATCACCAGATCGACATTCGAGCCGTCATAGTGACCGGTTTCATCCGACAGCGGATTGCCGGGGTCGTACACATCCGCCAGCGGCGATTGATCAAGGCGGACCTTCCCCGCCTGCACTTCGCCCGAACCCATCACCTCTTGAAAGCTGACCAACTTGCGGTGGTAGCCAGGGGTGTCGGCATTGGCGATATTTTCGGAAACATGTTGCAAGCGCATCGCCTGCGCCTGCATGCCCGATGCGGAATAGCTCAGAGATTTCAGCAGATCGCTCATCAATACCCCCTAGCGTGATCGGCCAAGCGAGGCGCGGATGATTTCGGAGGTGTTTCGATAGATCGCCAACGCCATTTCATGGTCTTGGCGCACCGAAGCAGCCTTGACCATTTCCTGTTCGATCGAGACCGAATTCCCATTAGGGGCGGTGGCTTGGCCATTCGATTGCGCCACTGGATTAGGGTTACCCCAAGGGTTTGATCCGATGCCCCCTAGATGCCCGGGCCGCGTTGCCCGCATCGGCATTGCCGATTCGGAATAGCTGGCAGCAAAATCAGGTATATCCAGCGCCTTATATCCGGGCGTGTCCGCGTTCGCGATATTCTTCGCAATCAGACCCAGCCGTTGCCCGGCCCTGTCTGCCATGGCCTGCGCCATGGATGTCACCGTCAGTCTTTCAAACATCGGGGCTTCTCCCTCGATCACCTTCATCAAGGCTTAAGGGTGATTCCTTTAGAAAGGGTAAGCAGCGAACAAAGCGGGGATGAAATGGGAACAATTTTTGATGGTCTTTTGGCGGAAGTGGCAGAGGTCATGGCTGTGGCACCCATGGGGCGGGTCGCAGAAGTGGCGCGTGGAACCGTTCGCGTCGTCGGATTGGAGCGGATTGCCCGGCAAGGCGATCGGGTTTTGATCGATGGGCTATTGGGGGGCGAAGTGCTGCAACTTTCGGATGGCGCTGTTCTGGTGCTCACCGAAGGGGCCTCTGATGGCCTGACAATTGGCGCTCCGGTTGAGCTATGTTCGGGCAGCAATATTGCTCCTGATGATAGCTGGATTGGTCGCATCATCGATCCGTATGGCCGCCCGTTGGATGGTCGCCCATTGTTTCGCGGGCCTGTTGCCAGCGATTTGCGCGCCTCTGCGCCGCCTGCGGCCTCCCGGCGGCGTCTGGGCAATCGTCTTTCCACTGGAGTGGCTGTATTCGACACATTGTTGCCATTGGTTCAGGGCCAGCGGATCGGCCTTTTCGCCGGCTCAGGCGTTGGAAAATCCTCTCTTTTGGCAAAATTCGCCCGCGGTGTCGCCGC
>CBDUEF010000246.1:0-4710 GCA_965366095.1 uncultured Cypionkella sp.
CCGCGACACCATCAAGCTGACGGCAGTCAAGGCGCGCTTGGTGGGCAGCACCGTGGTGTTGCGGGTCTCGACGTTCAACGAACAGACCTACCCCGGCTTGCAGGAAGGCATCAAGAAATCCGTCGAAGAGGCGGGCGGTATGGATAAGGTTTCGGGCTTTGTGATGGATCTACGCAACAATCCGGGGGGCTTGCTTAATCAGGCAATTCTGGTGTCGGACGCGTTCCTTGAAACCGGCGAGATCGTCTCAACCCGTGGGCGCACCGAAAAGGATGGCGAGCGGTTCAATGCCACCCCCGGCGATCTGGCGCTGGGCAAGCCTTTGGTGGTGCTGATCAATGGCGGCTCGGCCTCGGCGTCGGAAATCGTGGCCGGGGCCCTGCAGGACCAGCGCCGCGCGATTGTGGTGGGAACCAAAAGTTTCGGCAAAGGCTCGGTGCAGACGCTGATCCCGCTGAAGGGCGATGGCGCGATGCGGCTGACGACGGCGCGTTATTACACGCCCTCGGGGCGCTCGATTCAGGCGCTGGGCGTGATGCCCGATATCGTGGTGAACCAGCCGCATGTTGATCCCGCCGCAGTGGGCACCGAAGCGGCAGGGGCCGAAGATCAGGCCAACCAGCGCAGCGAGGCCGATCTGCGCGGCGCGATCAGCAATGATTCGATGACCGAGGATGAGAAAAAGCTACTGGAAGAAGAGCGCGCCCGCACCGAGGAATCGGCCAAGCTGCGCGATGAGGATTACCAACTGGCCTATGCGGTGGATATTCTGCGCGGATTGGCAGCGGTTGCGCCCAAGAAATAAAGGAGGGGCCGCGTGAACAGCGCGGCCTTTTGGCATGACAGATTTGGAAAACCTTCCCTATCGGCCCTGCGTCGGTGTTGTGTTGATCAACGCCGAGGGGCTGATCTTTGCCGGGCAGCGCCTGGACAACAACGGCGCGGCCTGGCAAATGCCTCAGGGCGGGATTGATCGGGATGAAAAGCCGCGCGCGGCTGCCTTGCGGGAATTGTGGGAAGAAACCGGGGTCACCGCCGATCTGGTGGAGTTTGTCGGCAAAACCCATGGCCGGGTCACTTATGATCTGCCGCCCGAGTTGTTGGGCAAGGTTTGGGGCGGCAAATACAAGGGCCAGCGGCAGAAGTGGTTTTTGTATCGCTTTACCGGCCGCGATGATCAGATCAACATCGTCACCGACCACCCCGAGTTTGCCCAGTGGCGCTGGATTGATGCCAAGACGATGCTGGCCGGGATCGTTCCCTTCAAGCGGGCGGTTTATGATCAGGTGATAAGGTCGTTCCGGGCCTATCTGGCTTAGCGGAAAAACGACAGGATCAGCGGGGCGAGGATGGCTGTCAGCACGGCGTTCAGGCCCATGCCCAACCCCGCAAAAGCCCCTGCGGTGGGGTTCACCTGAAACGCCCGTGCGGTGCCGATGCCATGCGAGGCGACGCCAAGCGCAAAGCCGCGCGCGCGCCAGTCTTTTAGCCGCAGCAGGTTCAGCAGCGGTGTGGCGATCACAGCGCCGGAAATTCCGGTCAGGATCACCAGCACCGCCGTCAGGGTGGGCGAGCCGCCGATGCTTTGCGAGATGCCGATGGCGACCGGGGCGGTGGCGGATTTCGGCGCGAGTGAGGCCAGCATTTCGCCCCGGATGCCAAAGGCATAGGCAATCCCCAGCGCTGATCCGACCGCCGTGGCCGATCCGGCGATCAGGGCGGCGAGCAGCGGCAGGGCGGCCTTGCGCACCCGTGGCAGGTTTTCCCAAAGCGGCACGGCAAGGCAGACAGTGGCCGGGCCCAAGAGGAAATGCACGAATTGCGCGCCCTCAAAATAGGTGGGGTAATCGGTGCCGCTGGCCCACAACAGGCCCGCGAGCAGCGCCACCGCGATCAGCACCGGATTTGCGAGCGGTTGGCGGCCCGTGGCGCGAAAGCACCAATCGCCAATCGCATAGGCGGCAAGCGTTACGGTCAGCCACAAGAGCGGCCCGCGCGAAAGATAGCTCCAGATTTCGGCAAAATCAGTCATCGCGGTTCCCCGTTACCCGTGCCACCCCGGCGAAGGTGAGCGCACCGACAGCAATCGCCAACCCGGTTGAGGCCACAATCGCCAGCACCAGCGGCCCGCCCGCCGCGCCGATCTCGGAAAAATGGCCGATCACGCCGACACCTGCGGGCACGAACAAGAGCGACATTTGCCCAAGGATGCTTTGCGCGACCGAGCGAACCTGAGCTGCCAGACCGGGCAGGAATTGCAGCGCCGCCACCATCAGGATCATCCCCAAAACCGGGCCGGGCAGCGGCAGACTCAGGGTGCGGGTCAGCGCCTCGCCCGCCAATTGGCAGGACAAGAGGGCAAGCAGGGCGAGGATCATGGGCAGGCTCCGATGGGTTTTTGGAGGGGGAGGGTGTTGTGGCCGGCATAGTCTAGATGCGCGGACCAGTCATAGGGGATTTTGGCGCGAAAGGGTATCATTCGCGGGGCAGGCCATCGTTGAGATGCAGCCAAGGCAGCATCTCGGCGCTGTGAACGTGGCTTGTGGGCTGGTAGGTGGCGGAATCGTCCAAGAGGGCGGCGTAAAAGTGGATCTCGCCGGGAAAGCGGGTGGAGCGATAGGCCATCTGGCTGCCGCAATGGGCGCAGAAATCGCGCCAGACGCCGGGGCTGCTTGCAAACGTGGCGGGCTTGGAGCCCTCCCAACGCCAGTGGCCATCGGCGATGCCGAAGAATGAGGTGAAGGGGGCCGAACAGGCGCGGCGACAGCTTTGGCAGTGGCAATGGGCCTGCCACAGCGGAGCGGCGTCGGCGCGAAAACGGGTGGAGCCGCAGAGGCAATGTCCGGTGATGGGCGGGGTCATGGGGATGCGCCTTTTGCAATATAATTGGCCCTATAGTGTCGCAACCAAAAGGGCTTGCAAGCAAACTATGGGCGCTTTGGGGGAAGTGAACTCAACATCTTGGGGATAAGGCGCTTGTTGGGGCCATATGAAGGGCCGAGGAGGTTGACTCGCTCCGGTTCCCGCTGAACACTGGGGTGTTCGGGCAGAATCAGGATACCCTTTTGCGCTTTACCAAGCTGCGGCTCAATGGCTTCAAAAGTTTCGTGGACCCCACCGATCTGGTGATCCATGACGGGCTGACCGGGGTGGTTGGCCCGAACGGCTGTGGCAAGTCGAATTTGCTGGAGGCGATGCGCTGGGTGATGGGCGAGAACCGGCCCACGGCGATGCGCGGCGGCGGGATGGAAGATGTGATCTTTAACGGAGCCGCCACCCGTGGCGCTCGGCATTTCGCCGAGGTGGCTTTGGTGATGGACAATTCGGACCGGCTGGCGCCCTCGGGGTTCAATGATGCCGATCAGATCGAGATCACGCGGCGGATCACCCGCGATGCGGGGTCGGCCTATAAGCTGAACTCGAAAGACGTGCGGGCGCGCGATGTGCAGATGCTGTTTGCCGATGCCTCGACCGGGTCGGCCTCGCCTGCGCTGGTGCGGCAGGGGCAGATTTCGGAGCTGATCAACGCCAAACCCAAGGCGCGGCGGCGGATTTTGGAAGAGGCGGCGGGGATTTCTGGCCTCTATGCGCGCCGGCATGAGGCGGAGTTGAAGCTGTCGGGGGCTGAGACCAACCTTTTGCGGGTGGATGATGTGCTGGAAAATCTGGCGCAGCAGCTTTCAACGCTGGTGCGGCAGGCGAAACAGGCGGCGCGGTATCGCGAGATTGGCGAGGAATTGCGCCGGGCCGAGGGGCAGTTGCTGTATCGCCGCTGGCGCGAGGCGGATCAGGCGCGGGCCGAGGCCGATGATCTGTTGCGACAGCGTTTGACCCAAGCCGCGCAGGCCGAGGCGGCGGCACGGTTGGCTGCCAAGCAGCGTGAGGCGGCAGAGGATGCCTTGCCGCCCTTGCGTGAGGAAGAGGCGATTGCGGCGGCGATCTTGCAGCGGCTGATGGTGCAGCGCGATCAGCTTGGCGAGGCCGAGGCGCGGGCGCGGGCGATGATCGACACCTTGCGCGGGCGGATTGCGGAACTGGACCGCGATGCGGAACGCGAAACCGGGCTCAATCGCGATGCGGGCGAGGTGATTGCGCGGCTGGAATGGGAGATCGAGCAGCTTTTGCGCGCCCATGAGGGGCATGAAGAGCGGCTTGCCGAGGCGTCCGAGATCGCGCGGGAGGCGTCGGGGGCGTTGAGCCTGTGCGAAAATGCGCTGTCCGAGGCGACAGAGGACGCGGCGCGGTTGGGGGCACGGCATCAATCGGTGCAGCGGATGTTGGCGGACAGTCGCGCCACGGTGCAAAAGGCCGAGGCCGAGGCGGGGCGCGCGGCTGAGGCGGTGGCGGCGGCGGAAACTGCGCTGGCGGCGGCGACTGAGGCTTTTGCCGCGGCAGAGGAAGGCCAGGCGGCGGCGGCGCATCTGGCAGAGTCCGCCGATGCGGCCCTGGAGCAGACCGAGGTTGCACGGGCCGAGGCGCAGACGCGCGAATCCGAGGCGCGGGCGGCGAAATCCGAGGCTGAGGGCGAGGCGGCGGCGATGCGCGCCGAAGTGGCGGCTTTGGCGAAACTGGTGGAACGCGAGGGGCTGGCCGGGCATCAGGTGCTCGACCGCCTGATCGTCGAGCCGGGGCTGGAAAAGGCGCTGGGCGCGGCGCTGGCCGATGATCTGCGCAGCCCGGAAGTGGGCGCGGATCGGCCCTCGGGCTGGG
>CBDUEF010000247.1:0-4696 GCA_965366095.1 uncultured Cypionkella sp.
TGCACCGCATCCGCACCATTTGCTCGGGCATGGCCGATCTGACCAAACTCGACGGCTAAGCCCTTTCATCTTGGCATAAATACTCCGGGGGTCTGGGGGCAGCGCCCCCAGCCTTGCTTGCCGCTTGCGCCACCTTGGCGGACGTGTATCCTGCACCCGCAAACCAAAGGTGCCGCAGTGCAGAAAAAAGAACCAACCCTCGATTTCACCGCCATCACCGGCAGTGCCGATATTCGCACTTCGGCGCATGGCTGGCGCGCGAAATGCCTGCAGCGGCTGGTGCGGTTGGATCTGCCGGTGCCGCAAACCGTGGCACTGCCTGCTGCCACGGTGCGGGCCATTGCCTCGGGCCACTCGGTGGATTGCACCGAGATTTTGGCCAATTTCGGCCCGAACCCGCTGATTTCTGTGCGCCCCAGCCCGGAAAATCCTGAATGGGGCGGGCCGGGCACCATCCTTAACATCGGCATGAACGCCGAGCGCCATGCCTTGCTGGTGCAAAGCCACGGTCAGGCGGCAGCGGATGCGCTATTTTTGCGCTTTGTGCAATCCTATGCCACCCATGTGGCCCGGCTCGATCCCGATATGTTTGATGCCGCCGCCCCTTCGGCCACCGCCCTGCGCGACGCGTTGCGCCATTATGAACACGAGATGGACGAAGCCTTCCCGCAACAGGCCGCCCAGCAGCTTGCCGAAGTGCTGCGCTCGATGGCCCGCGCCTGGGAGGGCACCACTGCGCGGCTCTTGCGCCAAGCAAAAGGCGCGCCCGAAGAGGCTGCATTGGGGCTGGTTGTTCAACAAATGGCCCAAGGCATCGGGCAGGGGATTTCCGGCTCGGGGGTGATCCAGTTTGTCGATCCGGTCACCGGACTTGCGCAAGTGACCGGGCGCTATTTGGGCCAGAGCCAAGGCCGGGATGCGCTGAAAAAAACCGAAGGCATGTATCTCACCCGCGATGCGCGCGGCCCGTCACTTGAAGACATCGCGCCGGACCTTTTTGCCGATCTGATCCGCTATGGCGGGGCCTGCCGGGCCAAACTGCGTGAGGAAATGCAGATCGAATTCACCATTGAGGACGGCCGGCTGTCGGTGCTTGATGCTGTCAAGGTGCAGCGCTCGGCCCGGGCCGGGCTGCGCATTGCGGTGGCCTTGGCGGATGATGGCGTGATCGAGCGCAAAGAGGCGATCTTGCGGGTTGAACCACGCGCCTTATCGGAACTGCTGCACCCGCAAGTTGATCCGCGCGGCCCGCGCGATGTGGTCGCGCGCGGCATTGCCGCCTCGCCGGGGGCGGCTGTGGGGCGGATCGTGTTCTCTTCGGCTGCGGCGCAGGCCTCGGCCGCACGGGGCGAGCCCTGTATTCTGGTGCGCCGCGAAACCGCGCCCGAGGATATTCGCGGCATGCATTCGGCGGTGGGCGTGCTGACCGAACGCGGCGGTGTGACCAGCCACGCGGCGGTGATCGCGCGCGGCATGGGCCTGCCCTGCGTCGTGGGTGCCTCGGATATGCGCCTTGATGCCAAGGACAAAAAGATCCTGGCCTCGGGGCGCAGCTTTGCCGAGGGCGATATGATCACGCTGGATGGCACCAAGGGCGAGGTTCTGGCCGGTGCCGCCGATATGCTGGCCCCGGCGCTTGATGATGCCTTCCGCAAATTGCTGTCCTGGGCCGACGCTGTGCGCGATATCGGCATTCGTGCCAATGCCGACACCCCCGCCGATGCCGCAACGGCGCGCCAGTTCGAGGCGCAGGGGATTGGCTTGTGCCGCACCGAGCATATGTTCTTTGAAGAAGACCGTCTGGTGGTGATGCGCGAGATGATCTTTGCCGATACTCCCACCGAGCGCGCGGCGGCTTTGACGCGGCTGTTGCCGATGCAGCGCGATGATTTCGTGCAACTCTTCGACATCATGCAGGGCCTGCCGGTTTGTATTCGCCTGTTTGATCCGCCCCTGCACGAATTCCTGCCCCACAGCCGCGAGGGCCTGCGCGAATTGGCCGAGGCGCTGGACAAGCCGCTGTCGGATGTGACCCGTCGCGCCGAGGCTTTGGCCGAGTTTAACCCGATGCTGGGGATGCGCGGTGTGCGGCTGGGTGTGGTGCTGCCGGAAATCTACGACATGCAGGCCCGCGCGATTTTTGAGGCCACGGTTGAGATCGCCAAGCGAGGCACCACGGTGGTGCCTGAAATCATGATCCCTCTGGTTTCGGCCAAGCGCGAAGTCGAGCTGGTCAAGGCCAATATCGATGCGGTGGCAGCGCTGGTGCGCGCTAAATCGGGTGTGCCCTTTACCTATCGGCTGGGGGTCATGGTCGAGACCCCGCGCGCGGCCTTGCGGGCCGGCGAGATCGCACAATATGCCGACTTTTTGTCCTTCGGCACCAATGATCTTACGCAAATGACCTATGGCCTCAGCCGTGACGATGCAGGCCGCTTCATGAACACCTATGTGCAACAGGGCGTCTTCCCCGAGGATCCGTTCCATATTCTGGATGTCGATGGGGTGGGAGAGCTGTTGTTGATCGGGGCGGAACGTGGTCGGCGCACCCGGACAGACCTTACGCTTTCCATCTGCGGCGAGCATGGCGGCAACCCCGAATCAATCGATTTTTGTCGGCGCGCCGGCTTTGACTATGTCTCCTGTTCACCCTACCGGGTGCCCTTGGCACGGCTTGCGGCCGCGCATCTCGCCTTGGCTGATGATGTGGGTGGCGAAAGAAATGACGCTATATCATGATGTTGCGACTGTTTCCTAAAGTAAAACAATAACATTTTCGGCGGATTCTCGCCCAGATTCGCGCAATTTTAGTTGTAATTTTGCCACATCGGTGGACGCAAGACGCATTTTTCTCTACCGACATCAATCGTCATCGGACCTTCTTGGGAGGGAGG
Source organism: uncultured Cypionkella sp. (assembly GCA_965366095.1). Classification (GTDB taxonomy): domain Bacteria; phylum Pseudomonadota; class Alphaproteobacteria; order Rhodobacterales; family Rhodobacteraceae; genus CBDUEF01. The sequence goes on from CBDUEF010000247.1 coordinate 2,895, forward strand.
GTCGGATGGTGCTGCTGAAACAGACCGGGAAATCGAGTCAAATGCGCTTGCTACAATCTTGGACCTGCGCCGCAATGGCGCTTGTGGTCTTGAATGGAGCGGCCTTCGCCGATGTGACGGTGAGCCAATCCAATGACCCAACAGCCCAAATCGGGCAAGAATTCGCATCCGTTCTGGGCGCAGAGCATCAGATTGTTGTTGCATTGCCCCAGGCGCGGATGGCGGCTCTTGCCGCCGGGCCGCTGCTCGCTGCCCCAAAGCCAAAGGCATCCAGTTCCCAATTGAACGCGGTGGCGATCAGCTACAGCGATGCTTGGCTGGATCAGGTGGCCCTGCCACAAGGCGATGCCGAATGGAATTGCCTGCGGACGGCGCTGTATTTTGAGGCGCGCGGGGAATCCCTGAAGGGTGAATTCGCGGTGGCCGAAGTTATTTTGAACCGCGTTGACAGCCCAGAGTATCCGTCCACGGTTTGCAAAGTTGTCAATCAAGGCGGTGGCGGCGGGTGTCAGTTTTCGTATACCTGTGATGGCGCGCGCGATGTAATGCACGAGCCGGGCGCCATTGACCGGGCCGGACGTATCGCAAGGGTGATGCTGGATGGCGCGCCACGGGCGTTAACCATGGGTGCCACGCATTTTCACACCCGCTCTATTCGCCCCGCTTGGGCCAGCCGCTTTGCCAAAACCGCGTCGATTGGGGCGCATGTTTTTTATCGCGAATAGGGTTCCGGCGGCGTCGTTTCCCTTGCGGGTCATGTCGTCCTCGGGCATGGCGCAGGGCAGGGTGGTGCGGTAAAGCTGCCGTCAATTCCAACCGGGTAAACCATGACCAACGATATCAGCCTAGCCTTTGCGCATCCCGAAGAGCGCAGCCAAGCCTCTGCTGGGGCCGATCCGCGCGACCGCATTTCCTTGCGTGATCATATCGTCGAGGTCGATATCGGCGCATTTCAGCAAGAGCGCGGCCACCGCCAACGGGTTATGTTCAATGTGGTGGTCGAAGTTCGCCCCGCCCCGCAACCGCTGAACGATGATGTTGACCGGATTCTTTCCTATGACCGGATCACTGAATCCATCGCATCCGAGCTGGCCGCCGAACGCCTGAACCTGTTGGAAACCTTGGCCGAGCGGTTGGCAGAGCGGATTCTGGCCGAACCTCAGGCAATGCGGGTGTTTGTGCGGATCGAAAAACTGGACGTGGGGCCATACAAATTGGGCGTCGAGATCGTGCGCAGCCGGGCTGAGGCTGCGACCAAGGTTTTGTTGCAAGACGGCGAGGAGGCCACGGTTCACCCCTTGGTCATCTACCTGAGCAACGCCGATATTGCCGATCCGGCGCTTTCGGCACGGCTGGATCACTGGCAAGCCAGCGGCCCGCCGGTGATTTTGACCGTTGGCATGCCGGATTTGCCCCGCCCGCAAACTGGCCATCGGCCCACTCAGCGCCGGGTTGATCTGTTGGCGATCGAGCAAAACGCCTGGACATTGGCCGCACGCGATCCGCGCTGCGTGGTGATGGAAACCCGCACCGAGATTGATTGGGCGATGAAGCGGGGCCAGATGATTGTCTGGGCCCCGTCCAAACTGGTGCTGGATGCCGTCGATGGCCCGCAATCTCGTGACCCGGTCGGGTTGGCGCTTTGGCTGGCCGAGCATATGGCCGCAGACCGGCTGATTGTTCACGAAGGGGCCGTTGTTCCGGCGGGAAGCCGCGTGCAGGTGCAATACAAATCATAGTTCCTCTTGCTTGCCGTCCTTTCTGGACTTAACGAATTTTTATGGATTATTTTCGCCCTATCC
>CBDUEF010000248.1:0-4652 GCA_965366095.1 uncultured Cypionkella sp.
GCCATGTCCCGCTCTAAATTTCTGTATTGCTGTCAGGGAGTTAAGTGGTGCCCGGAGCCGGAATTGAACCAGCGACACGCGGATTTTCAATCCGCTGCTCTACCAACTGAGCTATCCGGGCACTCTGTCAAGGCTGGGCCTTGCTTGGTGGGCGGGTGATACGTCAGCCACGCGGGGCTGTCCAGAGGGATTTGTCAGAAAAATGGGCCCCCTGCAGGATCATTGCTGACGCGGCGGCCTGGGGGTTTCTTCTGCGGTGTTTTCTTCGCCATTTGCTTCAGCCGCTATCACGTAAGAGCCGGTCAACCACTTGCCCAGATCAACATCGGCGCAGCGACGCGAGCAAAAGGGGCGATACTTTGGGTCATGCTGCTTGCCACAGATCGGACACTTCACGCCAGCACCTCGGCCAGAGGCAGGCGATCACGCTTGCGGGTAAATTCATAAAGGCCCAGCGTGGTCCAGCCCGCCAGATTGACTTCGGCTTCGGATTTGAAGGCGGCGCGGATCACCTGATCCAGGATGGCACGGTCTTTTTTGGGCATTGGCGCGAAATCCACCACCACCTGGCCGCCAAGCCCGCGCAACCGCAACTGGCGCGGCAAATCGCGCGCGGCGGCGATATTCACTTTCAGCGCGGCGGCGGGCGTTGTGTCATTTCCGGTGTTCACATCCACCGCCACCAAGGCACGCGTTGGCTCGATCATCATATGCCCCTCGCCCAGCGCCACGCGCGCGGCAAGCAAGGCGTCAATCATCTCTAGCACGCCATGCTCGGCAAAGCCGCCCTCGATCACCTCGTCCGGCTCGGGATCGGCCCAATCGCGCCAGGCGGTTTCCTGAGCGCCTGCGCCTTCGACCAACAGCTCCGGCCCGCCGGTGATATCGGCCAACACCGCCTCGGCCAAGACCCGCATTGCCGCGATGTCCTCGGCAATTGCGCCATCCTCCACCCCGGCGCAAGCCGAACGCAAGATCAGCCCCAAACTCGCATCAGCCCCCGCCATCCCATCGGCGGCAAGCGCCTCAAGATCGGCACGCAGATCCTCCTCGCGGATGCGGCGTGAGATGTTCAGCCCCGGCGCACCGGGCGTTACGATGGCATAGCGGCTTTTGAACAACAGCCGCGTGGTCACCGGATAGGCCTTGCCCGCTTCGGCAGGGCCGGTGATCTGCACCAACAGGCGCTGGCCGGGCGCGATGCCTGCGGTTTGGCGCAAAAACCCCGAGCCCTCTGGCAGCTTCACAAACAAGCCGCCCTGCCCCTTCATCGGGCGATCGGCAACGGCGCGGTAGATGGCGCCGGGCAAGGGCGCGTCCCCCTCGGGATCAACGGCAATATCCACCAGCGCGCCATCCAGCAACAAGGCCGCGGCAGAGCGGGTTTTCAGCACATCCAACAGCACAATACGGGTCATTCCTGCCTCCAGACGGGATAGCCTGCGGCTTGCAACAGGGCTGCGGTTTCAGACAAAGGCAGGCCGACAATGCCGGTAAAACTGCCGGAAATCCACGGGATAAAGGCGCTGGCGGCCCCCTGAATGGCATAGGCCCCGGCCTTGCCCTGCCAATCGCCACCGCTGAGATAGGCGTTCAACTCGATGTCCGAGAGGCGCTTCATCTTGACAGCAGATACGCTTTCGCGCGCCCAGATGCGCTCTCCTCGCTTGACGCAGATCGCGGTGATCACCTGATGGCGTCGCCCACCAAGGTCGGTCAGAAACCGCGCCGCCTCGCCCGCATCGGCGGGTTTGCCAAGGATGCGCCGCCCAAGCGCCACTGTGGTGTCGGCCGTCAGCACGATGTCATCGGCATCAGCCAGCACCGCCCGCGCCTTTTCACGCGCGAGCCTCGCACAATAGGGGCGCGGCAATTCGCCCTTTAGCGGGTCTTCGTTGATGTCGGGCGGCAGGATCGCATCTGGCACAATCCCCAACTGCGCCAGCAATTCCTTGCGGCGCGGGCTGCCCGATCCCAGGATCAGCCTCACTTGAAGCGGTAGTTGATACGGCCTTTCGACAGGTCGTAAGGCGTCATTTCCACCTGCACCTTGTCGCCAGCCAGAACACGGATGCGATTCTTGCGCATCTTTCCTGCCATCACTGCGATCAATTCATGGCCATTGTCGAGTTCGACCTTGAATGTCGCATTGGGCAGGAGTTCTTTGACGACACCGGGGAATTCGAGAATGTCTTCCTTGGCCATGGTCTCTCCAATAGAATTTCGCCCGCGAGACGGCGCAGGCTTCCGGCGCGTGATATGCGCCTGTTGCGGCGGTCTTTCAAGCCCAAAAGCAGGGCAGCGGTTATTGTGCGACCACGACCAGCACCGGGTCGCAAAGGCGCTCGCTTTGCTCGATCCAATGGCTGTGGTTCAGCACGCCCCCATCGCGGCGCACCTCGCGCACCGCGTCAAGATTGATCTCGGCGATCGCCCAGCCGGGCTGATTAAGCGCTGTTTGCACAAGAATACCATCAGACGGAAAACCGCGATCAGGCGGGCCATAAATCGCGGCAGACCCGGTATTCTCGTCGACCGCTGGACAATGGGGAAACGGGCCGACGGTGGGGGCATGCACGCTGACACATTGGTTTTCCAGCGCCCGTGCCATCGCCCCGATCCGCACCCGGGTAAAGCCCGCCATCGCCTCGGTGCAAGACGGGGCCAGCAAAATCTCGGCCCCCGCCTCCACCAGGGCCCGCGCCAACAGCGGGAATTCACTGTCGTAACAGATCACCACGCCGATTTTACCCAAAGGCGTGTCAAACAGGGTCAGCCCCTGCCCTGCCACCACATCCCAGGTTTCGCGCTCGAATCTTGTCATGATCTGCTTGTCCTGATGCCCGATCAGACCTTGCGGGCCGTAGAACTTGGCGCGGTTCACCGGGCGCTGGCCAACAAAAACCGGGGCCGAGGCGCCAAGGATATAGACCCCATGCTTTGCCGCCAGCGCCACATGCAGCGCCTCAACAGCCTGCTCATGCCGGGCCACCTCATGCAAGGCGCGCTCGATATCGCCCGCCACCTCCTGCCCGCCCAGTGAACACAGCTCCATCGCCCCATATTCGGGGAAAACCAACAGGTTGGCCCCCTGCACTGCTGCGTCTTCAACCCATTTCGTCAGCTTGGCCTCAAAGGCTGCAAAGCTGTCAAACCAGTCAAGCGGATAGGCGGCGGCGGCAATTTTCATAGCATCCTCATTCAAATCTCACGCATCCAGAATTGCAGCTTTTTGCTGCTCTCGGCACTTGCACCCAAATCTTTCCAGGCAAACTCGGCCAAAACTCCGGGCAAAGGCGCATAGCCGCGCCCCAACCAGAACGCATCATTGGTGCGCGCATTTTCAGGCCGGGCCGGATGGTCCTTGCCCCGCACCACCGAACAAAACGCAACATGGCTGCGGCCCATCGCGCGGGCATGGTCCTCACGCTGATCAATAAAGCGGTGGCCCAGACCGATGCCGCGATAGGGCGCCAGCAAGACCGATTCCGCGCCATAAAGAATAGACGTCAGCGGCAGACCCAAATCTCGGAACGGTGCGGCAAATTCCGATGCGTGATCCTCCATCAAGGTCGAGGTCGAGGCCCCGATCAAACGCCCCTGCTCGAAAGCGCCCACCAGCAAGGCCCCCGGATTGTCGCGGTATGTGGCCAGATAATGCCGCTCATAATCCAGCGTGCCATCGTATAAATAGGGCCAGTCGCGAAACACCGCGATCCGCAAGCGCGCCACATCATCCAGCGCCGCCTCCAACTCGGCCCCTCGCAAGGCGCGCACTTCAATGCTGGCCGGATCAATCATTTCGACACCTGTGCAATCCAGTCGGCAAGGTTGTAAAACGTGGTTACACGGGTGATTTTTCCGTCGCAAAGATCGAAAAAAGCCCCTGCGGGCAGGATATAGCGCTGCCCTCTTGCCTCGGGCAGGCCGGGATCGGTCTTCAAATATTCGCCATGCACGGTAAACTCTGCCGCCCCACGTGTGCCGTCCGCGTTGACGAAAATCTCGATTGGGTCCAGCCTTTCGCGATAGGACACCCCCATATGCGAACAAAATTCGGCAAACTTCCCCCGCCCCCGCCGAATACCGCCCTCGTTCACCCGATGCTCCACCTCATCGCTTACAAGCGCCAGCATCCCCGCCGCATCATTGGCGTTAAAGGCCGCATAATAGGTGGCAATGACGGCGCGGGCGTTTTGTGGCATGTAAACCTCGATTGCAGCGTCGGGGGTGGCCCGGTGCAGGACAGTTGGGCAGCGCAGACAAGATCAGGCGGCTGTATTCCTGCAGCGCCCGATCGTAACTTTTGTCGCACGAGCCCGCCCCAAGGTCCACCGCGTTTTCGCCACTTGCCGATTGCAAAGGCCAAAGTCGACAACGGCCACGTCGCCAATCGGCCAGACCCATGATCAAGCAGTTCATAACCGCGTCAGGTAGCACCGCCCTGCCCCGCGAGGCCCAAAGCCTGACCGACAAGGGCCATCGCAGTTTTAACCGCACCCATGTCTACGTCACCGCCGATGATCCAAGACAGCAGTGCTTTGATCGCTCCAACGCCGTCATTCCCACCGATAATTTCGCCAAAGACGGATCACTCAGGACAATCCATGAATGCCGCGGTTTTGATGGCTTTATTCAGGATTGCTTGCAGG